>JBJFAG010000190.1:0-2562 GCA_051887795.1 Candidatus Coproplasma sp.
CGTTGTGTAACCCTTATCCACACAAGTAGGCTCAATAACCTCTGCCTCGTAATCGTGTCCCAATGCAGGGATTGCCTCATTGTATCTGTATCCGCAAATCGTACAAGTCTTGTACTTTAACCCACTCTCCGTACACGTTGCGTCCTTAGCAATTTTCCAAGCTCCATAGGTATGACCGTGTGCGGCTGTGTAGTTTTCGATATAGCTGTCTCCGCAATCACTACAAGTCTGCGTCGTATAGCCTCTTTCCGTGCAGGTCGCCTCCGTCACCGTAGCAACGTAGTTATGACCGTGTGCGTTCACATAACTGTCGATATATGTATCTGCGCATCTGCTACAAACGTGAGTTGAATAGCCTTGCTCGGTACAAGTAGGCGCGGTTACTGCCGCAACATAGTTATGTCCTTTTGCCTCGATTACCTCTATTTCATAAGCACCGCAACTGACACAATCTCTTCTTTTCATACCCGTGTCCAAACAGGTTGAGTCTTTTACCGTGTACCAACTGCCATAGTCGTGACCATTGGCAGAAACAACGTCGTCATTATAGGAATCACCACAACGGGTACAGGTATAAACCGAATACCCACCACTTGTACAGGTTGATTCCACTTCCTTTGTAACGACGTAATTATGACCGAGCGCACTCACATGGTTTGCATTATAACTGTCGCCGCAGTTATCGCAAACATAGACGGTATACCCGTCATCCGTACAAGTAGGCGAAACAACAGAGCTTTCTCTATAATAGTGGTCTATTGAAAAGGTATAAGTCGAAGAACGCTGTGCGTCGTTTGTCAGGACAAAAGTATGACTGCCTTCTGTACTTATCCAAGTGCCATTGACGTAGCTTTCTCCGTCCAAAGTACCTGAACAATTGCTGTCCGTCCAAATGACACACCTCTTCGTCCCGTCGCTTGCCTTAACGACTTGCGCAACAGGTGCGGCTATGCTTAACGTTACCGAATAGGTTGCGGAAGTGTTGCCGTATCCGTCCACCGCATAAAACTGATATGTACCGTCTGGCATAATTTTAGATACGCTCATCGTCGTGCCCGATACTTGTACAAACGAACTGCTACTCGGTGCTTTGAAATACAGCGTTACACCGCCGATATTATCGCTTACAGTTACCGAAAAACTATCGGAGAGCGTACCGCCAAAACTGCCGTTCGATATAGATAACGTAGGCTTGGTATTATCCAAAGAAATGGTTACAATACTTGAGCTGTTCCCTGCATTGTCAACGCAATAAAAGCTGTACGTTCCGTTTGCCGTTATCTGCTCACCGTTAGCATACGATACATAACTTGAAGTCCCCGGTTTTTTCACATAAACAGCTTTAATTCCTGACAGGGAATCCGAGGCAACGTATTTTATGTAACTTGCCGTAGATTTTGCGCCTGAACTGACCGCACTCGCTCCGCTGTAAAGTACCCCCACAGGGTTTACTGAATCAAGATAAATCACAGCAGTTTCAGAGTAGTTTCCTGCTTTGTCTACCGCCCTGAACTGATATTTACCATTCGTTGCAGTTGCCGCAATCGTTGTCCCCGAAGTATAACTTGTCCAACTTGTTGAATTAGGTTTCATATACTGCACATAGTTTATTCCGCTTTCGCTATCGCTCACCGTATAATTGAAAGCAGTGTTGGTATAAGTTCCTGTCAGCGTTGTTCCGCTTGAATTTTTTATTGCACCCGCAGGTTTCGTATTATCGAAGTAAACATAATAAGTTGCCGTTTTATTCCCTGCCTTGTCTTTTGCGTAAAAGCAATACAAGCCGTTCGTGTCGGATTCGCTCACCATTTTGGAAGAGCCAACCGCAGTATAACCGCTTGCCGTTGGAGTTTTAACGTATAGATTCTCCAAACCGCTTGTGCTATCGCTTGCCGTAACAGTAAATGCGGACGTCTTATAATAGGTTGTACTCGTTGAAGCTCCGCTAATTGTAGGCGTAGTCGCATCTACGGTAATGAATGTATATACGTTTGCCGAACCTGACCACATTGTGTATCCCGCACCGCCCGAACGATTAACGTCAAACTTGATTTTGTATCTACCGTTTGAAAGCGTTGTTGATAAGGAGCCTGTACCTGTTTTAACTACCTGCTCGGTGTCGTTGTAAATTGTAATCACACAATCCGATGCGGACGAACTGAAATATACATCCGAAAAAGTTATGTAACTATTGTTTGCCAACGTTGCAGTTCCTGATGAAGCCGAGCCGCTTAAATAGAAACTTATCGTATCCGAAGCACTCAGGCTTTTTCTTACACTAACAGACGTAACGTCTGTTACATTGGTTGTCGCACTACCGCCCCAAGTACCACTACCTTGCGTACCTGATACAGTCAACGTATATTTCGGGGTAGTACTTGCGCTCGCCATAACCGTCGTGTTACTGAACACAATACCCAAGCCCACACAAAGGGCAAATAGCATAGAAAGGATAATCATTATCCCTGTTTTATTTGTTTTTATTTTCATTTATTTCCTCCATTTTGTTTTGCTCGTTAAAGAGCGTTTGGGCATATTCGCCCGATACGATTTTTACGCTTG
>JBJFAG010000191.1:0-10535 GCA_051887795.1 Candidatus Coproplasma sp.
ACCCTTATAACGTCGGGTTCGGCGTCGTTTTTAATCTGTTCGATTACCTGTTCAAGCTTATAACCCTGAATCTCGCTCGACTCCACTACAACCGACATAGTGTCGATACCTGAAGGGATATGCTCTATATTGATACCCTCTCTTTCAAGTATGGTCAGCACTTTACGGATAAAGCCAACCTCGTTGTTCATATGGTTCTTTTCGATTAAAATAACCGTGAAATTCTTTTTACCTGCTATACCCGTCACTATGTTGCCGTCGGGGGTATATTGGGAGACGGGTAAAATCCTCGTTCCCTCGTCCTCGGGGCGGAAGGTGTTCTTGATTATGATGGGAATGTTTGCCTTGCGTACAGGGAAAACGCTTTCGGTGTGGAGTACGTTTGCACCCATGTATGAAAGCTCTCTCAATTCCTTATAGGAGAGTGTACTGATACGCTTGGGATTCTGCACTATTCTGGGATCGCAGGCGAGGAAGCCTGAAACGTCCGTCCAGTTCTCATATTCGGAGGCGTTGACTGCCCTTGCCACGATTGCACCCGTGATATCCGAACCACCCCTGGAAAACGTCTTGATTTTACCATTGATACCCTTACCGTAGAAGCCGGGGAAAACCGCCTTTTCGCAGCCATCGACCGCCTCTGCAATTGCCTTATACGTCTTTTTATCGTCCATCACGCCGTATTCGTTGAAGAACACCACGTCCTCACTGTCGATAAACTTGGCGTCTAACACCTGCGCCATTACCTTTGCGGAGAGGTATTCACCCCTGGAAGCACAAAAATCACGGCTGTTCTCCTCGTCCATTCTCCTCTCGGTTTCATCTAAAACAGCGGTGATGTCGATAGACATATTAAGCTCTTTGACAATACTTTCAAATCTCGTTCTTACTGTCTTAAACGCCTCCTTACAGGTACCCTTGCTCTGAATTTCGTCATAGCAGGAATATAAAAGGTCGGTAACCTTTATGTCACCGCTGAACCTCTTACCGGGGGCAGAGACTACCACAAAACGCCTTGCACTATCCGCCTCGATTATCTTTTTTACCGCCTTCATTACGTTGCCGTCAGCCATTGACGTGCCGCCGAATTTACAAACCTTTAATGCCATTATCTTATCGCCTTTGCTTCAATATAGTATCTTTTTTCATTTCCCTCTCCCATTGAGAAGGTTTTGCGGGGGAGATTTCCACCCGTCACTATCAGACGGAAAAAGTCGTCTTTACCGATTGCGGGGAGTATTACGCCTACGCCCATTGACGAAAAGTCAGTTACCTCTTCGTCACCGTGGATATAGTCCACCTCACCGCCGTTATCCTTGATAAATTGAGTAATATACGCATCCAGCTCCCTTATGCCCTGAGGCACGTCTGCAGGGAAGCCGACTTTAGTTTTATTGCCGTTTACTACTGTATATGCTGTTTTATCGCCCTGGGGTTTATAGCCTTTTATAAACTCCTCTGCCTTATCGGTTTTAACCAGCCTGTGAATAGGTTCGAAGAATAGGGCAGGGTCGTATATGTTTACCGCCTCGCAGAGGGCGTACCTTGCGGGGTGCGTCTGCTGCTCCTGAGCGGATAAACCCTTCTTAATATTCTCCCAACAGGTCTTGGCAGTTGCTAGCGAGTGATTGCCGTCGCCCACCGCAAACAACAGCTTTTCGCCGTTGCCGTAGTCGGTATTTTCCATTAGCGAATAGAACCCGTCAATTATCTCTTCGGAGTTGTCGATAAAAGTACCCTTGGCGTGCCCGCCGCCCATATTCAGGTCGAAGTCGTACAGCACCTCTCCCCTCTTGACCTTTGAAAGTACGGTATTTTGCTTATCGTTATAAAGCAGCATTACGTGGGGGAGTTCGATGGGGGCGTTCTCCCTGATTTTAACACGAGGGGGAATCCTCTCCAAAATGGTCGCCTCGGTGGAGCGGATTTGCGCCTTTGAACCGACTTTGAAGTCGTAAGCCTCCAAGTCGATTGAAAGCACAATTCCCGTCCTCGTACCCGACTGCGTGGTACGTTCAACGAGGATAAAACCGGGCTTAAGCTCCTTGAAAACCCCGCATGAAAGGTAGCTTTGCATGTTTGCATTGATATCTGCAATACGTCTTTCGGGGTTGTCCTTTAAATATATTTCGGGGTAAATAAGCCTTAACGCAGAAGGCTTATCGCCAACCAGGCTTTCCAACTCTTCCCAATATTTATTGTCGGAGGTGAACTGGTCGCAGGCGTTTACAGCCCAGACAGACATATCCTTATCATCTGGTAACAGTATTTTCGGTGTTTTTATAGCTTTCATATTTTTATTTAAGGTACGTTAATCGCCATTACTACGATTGCAGCAAGTACGACTGCAAGTACCTTTATCCCTATGTTAGTTGTAAAAAATTCCTTGATAATCTTAGTAAACTTTTTCATATCATCAAGCCTCCTTGCCCGATACGCCGGACCAGTAATACTCTGACAAAACGTGTTTTAAGTCGGCATCGCTTGCGTAACGCTTGACTATTTCACCCTTCTTCATGATGGAGATTATGCCCGTCTCCTCCGATACGACTATTGCCGTAACTTCCGCAACGTTGGTTACGCCCAGCGCCGCACGGTGGCGGGAACCTATCTCCTGGGGAAGAGCTTCGTTTTCTATTATGGGCAGGAAACATCCTGCTGCACGTATCTTATGCCCCTCGATTATCATTGCACCGTCGTGAAGGGGTGCCTTGGGATAGAATACAGCCTCTATCATCGAGGAGTTGATGTCGGCATTGATAACCGTACCGCTCTGTATTATTCCTTCGGGAAGGTTATCGTCGGAGAGAACAATAAGCGCACCGATATCGTTCTTTGACATATGCTGAACGGCACGAATAATCTCATCCATTACAAGTTCAACTTCCCTTACTGAGGATGTGTCGGTCTCCTTTTTAACGTGTTTTTTGGCACCGCTTCCGAACAGTGAACGCTTGAACTCGGTATTGAATACGGAAAGAACCATCAAATCAATTAAGACGATTACTATTGTAAGCGTAGTTGAATCCAGCGTCCTTGAAAGACTGAATGCAACGCCGCATAAAACTATTAAAGCGAATACAAATGCAATTACCTTTTCACATTTATTTTCCTTTAAAGTTTTAAATACTACGTAGAAGGTTATGGCAAATGCAATAAACTCCAGAATATAGCTTATGTCAAAATTTAAAAACATGGTCATGAGTTTTTGACCGTATTCCGACCAAAACTCCCCGCCCCAATTGTTTGCAAGTAAACTTTCGTACATAATTTTCTCCGCTAAGATTGCGTAAATGATTATAACTTTACATATTATTATACTTATTTTTGTAAAAAAAATAAAGCGTTTTTAAGCGCTTTATAATTATATATTTTGTTTTATTATGGTAAAGTGCTTACTTTACCCGAAGAATACCTGTGCAAACGCACTTTCAAGGGAACCTGCCGGGGTAATAAGACCGCTCTTTGTGTTTGCGGCTGCGTTGTACAACCCGTCGATTAACCTGATTAATCTGTCCTTACCCATTGCGTTTGCCTGTTGTCGGGTTTTATTTAATGCGTAGTCCTTCATCTTGAGCATCGAACACAGCTCGTCCTGAGTTTTTTCGCTGACGAGTACGGTTAACAGGTTTTTAAAATAGTTTAAAAGAGAAGCAATAACTGCGTTGGAATCGTATCCCTTTAAAAGTAAATCTTTACATATTTCGGTAAAGGTTGAATAATCCCCCCTTGCTACGGCGCCCGTCATCTGATAGATGCGGTAGTCTGCATCTTTATAAACAAGCTCGTCTACCTCGGCTTTGGTAACCAGACCGTCCTTGCCCCATTCAATGAGCTTTTCAACCTCTTTACTCACCCTAGCCATGTCCATTACGCAGTAGTCGGCTATTGCCTCGCATGCCTCTACGGAGGAGGAGACGCCCGCCTTCTTCATGGTAAGATACGCCCAACGTGCGACAGTCTCCCTGTCCGCCTTGTTGCAGTCAAAATAGCTAACCGCCTTTTTCCTCTTTAAATCACAGCCCTTCTTTGACTGGGAGTTTACTATTATTAAGGTTGCCGTATCGGGGAAATTTTCAAAGGTGGATTTTAAATATTTTTCATAGTCGGCTTCTGTGGGGTAAAACTCCGAAACCTTAACCAGCCTGCAGTCCGCCATAAACGGGAAAACGGCAAGTGCAGAGGTTATATCCTCCATACCGCTCCCCTTGATTGCATTGCCGTCAAAGGAAATATAATTGAGTTCAGGCATCTGAAGAAAGGCATTTTTAACCATATTTTCTGCAGAAGTGCGGAAGTAGGCGTCGTCACCTTCAAAGAGGTAGACCGCCCTTCTGCCCTGTTTTAAATCGTCTTTCAGTTCTGTAAATTTCATAATTATTCCTTTGGTATGACAAATTCAGGCGTTATTTTTCCGCAACTGAAATTATAGCTCATCTTTCCGCAATACGAAAGATTGTAGCCGGTATCCGAGTTAAAGAGAACGGGGTTATTATTCGCATATCCGTATAGGCAAAGCGAAAAGTTATCGGCAAAATCGCCGTACTCCTCGCCTTTAGCGCTATGTAAAAACGCCACGTTCACCCCGTTGCAATGCATATACAGGTTGTTGCCATGATATTCAAACTCTATTCCGCACTCCGTAAAACTGTCAGTATAGTTTACGCTGTAATTACCTAAAGGCGGAATAGCCGCTAACGAGGCATTGAGATAAATTCTTTCAAAATCCCCGTCAATATTAATCATCTGATTAAGGGAATCGTCACCGCCGACTATGACCAGCACGTCTGCACTTTGGGTGACGTAATTTGGCACACCCTCCGTATTGGGCATAACTATAAGCACCGTTCCGTTGCAGTTGGAAACTATTGCATAACCGCCCTCCGAAGCAGGGGCAAAAACCACCGAACTGCCCTTACCGTATGAAGGGGTTACCGTCATGCATAAAATTATTATTGCCGTCAAACCAACCAACGCTGAACGAACAAACCTACTAAAGTTGAACTTATCGCTTAAAGCAAGCGTAAATATAATAAACGGAATGTATATCCATACGCCGAAGTTGCCGTAGATTACCGCATTTTCCACCCCGCTCTCCACTATAACGTTGATTATAAATTGCAGCGGAACCGTTGAAACGTTTAGCAGCACGGGTGCGCAAAACGGCAGAATAAGACAGATTATCATAACCGCAAACAATACCACGTACAGTGCGGTAATGACGGGGATAAATATTATGTTGAGTATTAATCCCGCCCAGGACACATAGCCGAACGAGGACATTAAAACGGGTATGGTTGCAAATTGAGCAGACCAGCCCGAAACAACGATATTGCGTATTTTTAACGGTAAAAAGCTTAATATTACGCTTAAGTTTCTGCTTAAGAGCAATATACCCAGCACCGCTGAAAACGAAAGGGCAAACCCTACCTCGAACAGCGAAAGCGGGTTGATTAATAATAATATTACAGCTGATACCGCAAGCCCGTTCAACGCATCGTATCTGCGGTGCAGACAGCTTGCAACCGCCGTAACAGTACACATTACCGCCGCACGTATCGAGGACGAAGTAAATCCGCATACCCCTGCAAACAGGAAGATTATAGTTATACGTATCACCGCCGATACGTATTTGTTTACGGGCGTCTTTTTGAGCAGCGAAGATATAACGGCATATATTACGCCGATATGTAAACCCGACACGGCGAAAACGTGAGCTATTCCCCCGCCCCTGAAGGCGGAAATAGTCCCTGACGATATCATATCCGCATTTCCCGTTAAAAGGGCAAGCGCAACAGAAGCCGTCTCGCTGTCCAGACAGGAGTACAGCAGCTCCTCTATTCTGTATGCAATCTCACCGAAGAGTGAAAAGCCGTACCTCGCCTGCAGACTGCCCGCAACAACGCAGGAGTAATTTATGCCCTTTGCCGCATAGTAGTTGACAGACCCCTGTGAAATAAAGGACAGCTGTTCGGGCTGGGAATACAAGCTCACCTCGTAACCCCTTCTGCAGTACTCGCCCGCATTCTCCAAAAAGTAGGCAATGAGTTTTCCGTTTACGGCCGTATCCCCAAAACGCACGTTACTGATTACGATATAGCGGGTACCTTTGGAAGTCAATCCAACCTCGCTAACCGTGCCGTAAATCATTACGGCGCCGTCAACGTAGACGTCCTTGTTGCAGTAGTTGAATATTATTGCACTCGTATACAGCAAGCCGACTGCAAAAACCAGAGCTGCAATCAGTAATAATATAACAGGCTTTAAATTTTTAAATCTGATACCGATAAAAACGCACGTGACAAGCAGCAGTCCAACGGGTATAAGCCCGAATACGGCACTGAACCTGAAGTATTGCGCTATAGTTGCAAAGACTATGCCCGCAACAAGCGTTAACGCGTACAATAACGGCAGACGGATATTGAACGGTTTTTTCATATTCACTATCCGACAATTGTACCACTTTACAGCCGTCAAGTCAACTTCGGGGAGAGCTTAACGGTTAAAACCTACCCGTTTCAGCAACCTAAAAACTCAACACCCTTCAACATAACGTCGTTAACCGTGTCGTTTACAAGCGAATAGGTTATAATTTTACCGTTCCTCTCACACTTGACTATGCCTAAATTTTTTAATAGCCGTAATTGGTGAGATACCGTGGTCTGGTTAATATCCAGCACCCTCGATAAATCGGTTACGCACATCTCCGATATAGCCAATGCCGATAGCATACGCACCCTTGTCGGATCGGCAAATACCCCGAAAAAGCAGGTTATGCTGTCAAGCACGTCACCCTGGGGTACGTATTCTTCCACCAACTCTTTAGTACGTCTGTCCAAAAGCATCATTTCACGCATAAGCGCAACCTCCTATAATTATTATATAGGTTGATATGCCCGTACGTCAATATGTGCGTTTAGCTTGTTTTGTCACAATTTGGGTTAATAGATTATTTATTAACGATACCCGTTACAGTGTAACCTGCATCGGTGATAACCTTGGTTAATACCTCGTCCGATATCTCCTCACGGCTTCTGACTACTGCAAGCTTTTTCTTTAATTTTACGTCTGCAGAGACTACGCCCTCTACCGCTGACAGAGCTTTCTCCACCCTTGCAGCGCAGTGTTCACAACACATACCTTCAACACTTATTAGCTTTTTCATATAGTTATCCTCCTCTATATTTTCCGCATTATTAACGTTATTTTTATCTCCGTCAGGTGAGCTGACGTTTAATTTTTTGTTTTTGTATAAAAGCAGCCTAAGCGCATTGCACACGACGAACAGTGAGCTGAGCGACATACACAGCGCACCCCACATAGGGTTGAACATGACGCCTGCAAAGGATAGCGCACCTGCCGCAACGGGTATCATTATTACGTTATAGAAAAACGCCCAGAAGAGATTTTGTTTGATATTCCTAACCGTCACTCTGCTTAAATCTATTGCAGTATCCAAGGCACGCAGGTCGCCGCCTATTAGTACGACGCCCGCACTGTCTATCGCCACGTCGCTGCCTCCGCCTACGGCTATGCCCACGTCTGCCGCCTTTAATGCAGGACTGTCGTTTATACCGTCTCCCACCATTGCAACCGTACCGCCGATTTTCTGCATGTTTTCCACCATGCGCAGTTTGTCTTCGGGCAAAACTTCCGCAACAAAGTCATCAATGCCTACGCTGCCCGCCACCGCTTTAGCCGTAACCTCGTTGTCGCCTGTAAGCATGGCTACCCTGAGATTTCTGTCTTTAAGCAGTTTTACCGCCTCTGCACTCGTCTTTTTAATCTGGTCGGTTATAGCAAACAGGGCTAAAACTCTTTTTCCGTCTGCAAGGTACACAACCGTCTTACCCTGCTTTGACAGCTTTTGGGCGGTGGATTTAACGTCGTTTGCAACCTTTAAATGTGCAATCAATGCTGCGTTGCCCAGACTGTATTTAACGCCTTGGCAGGTTGCAGTCGCACCCTTGCCCACGGTATATTCAAAGTCGGTTACGTATTCGTCCGAATTGCAGTAAGACGAAATACACTTTGCAAGGGGGTGATTGGAGTTGTTCTCTATTGCACCCGCTACGCTTAGCGCCCTCTCCCTTTCAATGCCGAACAACGCCACGTCGGATACGACAGGTTTACCTTCGGTTAAGGTTGCCGTTTTATCCAGAAGAACACAGTTTATATCACGCGTCTTTTGTAGGGCCTCTGCGTCCTTATATAACACGCCGAGCGAAGCGCCCTTGCCCGTGGCCGTCATAATGGCAACGGGGGTTGCAAGCCCTAAGGCGCACGGGCATGACACGACTAATACGGAGATGGCATAGGTTACACAGTGGTCTGCGTTAAACCCGCCGTCGACCATCATCCAAATCAAAAAGGTTATTAACGATATCGCACACACTGCGGGAACGAATACCCCCGCCACCTTGTCGGCAAACTTCTGGATAGGGGCTTTGGAAGCGCCTGCCTGTCTAACCATTTTTATGATTTGCGAAAGAACGGTATCACCCCCGACCTTGCTTGCTCTGACTTTAATAAGCCCGTCCGCATTCACCGAAGCTGTGGTTACGTAATCGCCTTCCGCAACCTCTACGGGCATACTCTCGCCCGTGATTGCCGACTTATCCAAAAACGCATGTCCTTCCAATACCTGGCCGTCTACGGGAACGTAGTCGCCCTGCATTACTACGACTATATCCCCACACCTGACGCTCTTTGCAGGTATTATCTTACGTTCTCCGTCCGCCTCTATCGTTACGGTATCGGGAGCAAGGCGAAGCAACTTTTCTATCTCCTGCCCCGTCTTTTTCTTTGACTTTTCCTCCAACCACTTTCCGATATCTACAAGCGTTAATATCATTGCCGCACTCTCGAAATAGAGGTGAGAGTTGGTTAATGTTATATTGAAGAAAGCAAGTATCATCAATACAAGGGAATATATGAATGATACCCCCGACCCCAATGATACTAGCGTATCCATGTTGGGTACTTTTTTAATAAGAGCCATGAAGCCCCTTGTGAAATACTTGTAGTTTATACCAAGCACTGCAGCTGAGAGTATGGCCTGGGCTAAATTAACCCACTTTGCACTGTCGCCGAGCTGAACGATACGCGGCAGCACCATTGCGAGGAACATTGTCGGCACAAGCAGACAGAGGGATACTATAAAGCGTATTAAAAGATTTTTATCGCTTGCCTCCTGCTTTTGAGCGGGCGCTTCTCCCTCTTCAAAGATACCGTAACCCAAGTTCTCCACACAGCTGAAAATCTCGTTTTCAGATAACAGATTTTCGTCAAAGTCTACCCGCATTGACTTACCCATTAAGCTGACTTCAACCTCGTTTACTCCGCTTAAGTTCTTAACCGACTTTTCAATACCTGATGAGCATGCCGAACACGTCATGCCCGTAATATCGTAATTTTTAACCATTGCTATTTCCTATTTCATCAATTTTTGCAGAAGGACTACAAGCTCGTCTATCACCTCGTCGTTGCCCTGGCGGATATTCTCCGCTACGCAGGTGCGGACGTGAGAAGCAAGCAACACCTTGTTAAAGCTGTTTAACGCAGCGTTAGCAGCTGCAACCTGGGTGAGTATATCGGCACAATAGGCGTTGTTTTCCACCATATTCTGTATGCCTCTTATCTGACCTTCAATTCGCTTTAATCTGTTCAACAGATCTTTTAACTCTTCTTGTGACCTGACTTTAACCTTAGTCTGACAGTCGCAGCATTGAGTGCAACAATTTTCTGACATATCTTAACCTCATATACCCCCGTCGGGTATTTATTTTGACTTAATTATATACCCATATGGGGTATATGTCAAGGGGAGAACAATAAATCATTATAAAAATATTTATATAAACACGGGCAAAAACGCTTGTAATTTGGGCGTATTTGATATAAAATTAGTAATGCTGTTGCAGAGATGGCAGAGTGGTCGAATGCGCACGACTCGAAATCGTGTTACGTAGGAATACGTACGGAGGTTCGAATCCTCTTCTCTGCGCCAAAAAGCGCCGTGACGGTTACCCGTCACGGCGCTTTTTGATGTGCTGAAATGAGAGAACCTCCGTAGGAGGGTGCGCCCCACCGCTTGCGGTGGCACGAGCCGAATGTTAACGTTGGATTTAAGTGTTTTGTAATTATCGGCGAAGTAATCCTCTTCTCTGCGCTTTTTGATGTGCTGAAATGAGAGAACCTCCGTAGGAGGTCGCCCCACCGCTTGCGGTGGCACGAGCCGATTGTTAACGTTGGTTTTTAGTGTTTTGTAATTATCGGCGAAGTAATCCTCTTCTCTGCGCTTTTTGATGTGCTGAAATGAGAGAACCTCCGTAGGAGGGTGCGCCCCGTTGCTTGCAACGGCACGAGCCGATAACCTGCGTTACCGCTTATATACCGCCGTTACGTATTTGATATGTTCGAAGGCGGTAATATCGTTATTTTTTCTTTCATCTAAATACGTACTTTGAATATCATATTCAGTCATAAGTTCATATATTAAAAAACCGCTCTCATCTAAAAGCCTTTCAAGCTGT
>JBJFAG010000192.1:0-10528 GCA_051887795.1 Candidatus Coproplasma sp.
TACTCAATATGATATTAATTAACAAAAACAGATAAAAAACAACAAAAAATCGCTTTAACATTATTATATAATCATAAAAAAGATTAAAAGAGGAAAATTTGTCATATGTCAGACGTCATATTTATTACGGGAGCAAAGGGCGGTTCGGGAGCGACGACGTGTGCAGTAAAGACGGGGTTGGCGCTTGCATCAGGCGGTGAGCGCACCCTTTACGTGGACGGGGACGCATTGAGTGCAAGCGGTATGATTACCTGCGGGGTGGACGGTTTATGTTCCTATACCCTTGCAGACGCTTTAAAGGGTGGGTGCAGGGTGAAACAGGCAATTATAAATCACCCGCATAATCCTTGCTTTTTCATTCTGCCCACCCTCGGCTGTTGCGACGGGCAGTTTATCTGCAGCGCTATAAATTCGCTTGCCCCCTCCTTTGACAAAATTATTTGCGACAACACGGCGGCGGGCGTCAGCAACAGGGCGGTATTGGTTGCAGAACCCTACCCCGCCTCCGTAAGGAGTGCAGGCACCGCCTCTTCGAGATTAAAGGACGGTGGGTTCAAAAAGGTTGAGCTTGTTGTTAACAAGGTCAACGGCGGGTTGGTGTTTGACGGGTCGATACTCACTCCGCAGGAATATGCAGCGTTAGTGCGGTGTGAGCTTTTAGGAGTTATTCCCGAGGACCTGGCCCTCCCCCTTTCAGGGATGAAGAGCGGCACTAAAAAGGCGTTTAATATCTTAGCCCAAAGGCTTATGGGCGGGGAGAAGATTTATGACGTAATCAGGCCATACTATGGGGTCAAAGGCAGAATTAAGAGGAAAATGAGGTACTGTATATGACGGGCGAAAACGCTGTTTTTACGGAGGGTGAAAAGGAACTTTTTATTGAAGATTTAGAGGACGTCTGCAGGGAATATTTCGAGGGGACGGAGCGTTACGGAGTAGACGTAGTATCCACAGAAAACGGGCTTTCCGTATGTATCGTGTTCGACGCCGTTCGGGTGAGAAATTTCAGAAAGGCGCGATAACTCCGCTATGACGGGTAATTGAATCCACTCCCTGAGAATTGATTAACTCACGGTTAAATCAGTGGTTTATTCCAAAGGCAGAGCTGTGATTTATTCCAACGGCAGTGCTGTGATTATTCCAACGGCCCCTTTATATAATCGGATAAGATTTAGATATCCAATGAGGTTAGACATAATAAAAAACGGGGACCGAAGTCCTCGTTTTTATCTCGCTGTTACTATTAAATTTATGGTTTATTTAAGCGTAAATGCTCTTTACTGCGAGGGATAGCTGCTCGTCGGAGTAGGTTACGTTCCATTCAGCCGCAACCGTACGGCAGCCCATATCGGGGCCGAGCCCCGTGCCGTGAATACTCGTTACCCCGTCCGGCCAGTAGATTTTTGCCGTAGTGAGCTTGATAGCATACTTTTGAATTGCATGTTGATAGGTCGTCTGCATAATGCCCTTGCCATACGTCCTGCAATTCTTTGCCGCCGTATTGCTGTGGGTAAGATAATTTTCGCTAAAGTCGGATATATATACGTCCGAATAATCAATTATTCCGTTGGTTATCAACACGCCTATCAACGCCTCGGAAGCGCTGGCCGTACCGCTATCGGCAAGTACGCTTAGCTTAGCGCCTGCGGGGAAACAGTTTTCCTGGCTGTATGATACCTGTGAAGTAAAGCTTTCACGGTTGCCGAATTTGTACTCCGCAATGCCCGTTGAAGGCAGAGGATTTTGCAATTGCCCCGTATATATGCTTGAGATATTGCTCATAACGTGGACGTATCCGCCTCCGTTACTCCTTAAATCGAGAATGAGCGAAGTGCAGTTCTGGCTGTTAAAAACGCCTATAAGAGTAGCCATTTCATCCGCTGCCTTTCCGTAAAACTTGTCAAGCTTTAAATAGGCCGCTCCGTCGGGCAGACAGCTCTTTCCTCCCTCCTCTTCGACCACATTCATATTGCCTTCGTCGTAGGATATGTGCCACTCTACGTCATTTGTAGCCATATAACAATAGCTGGCCTCGTAGCTCGTTTTTGAGGTCTGGTAGGTATCCTTATCAGTCGTCAACGTAAAGGGCGTATCGGCGGGAATACCATCTAAAAACTGAGTAAGTTGCGCAACGCTGTCAAAGGTGTATTCCGCACCGTCAACGTTTCCGCTTTTAATAAATTCGCCCTGGCGCATACCTGCGTGATATGCGGGGGAGTTGCCTACAACCCTGGATAAATATACCCCGCTCTCTCCGCTCGGATGCAGCCCCTCGGCCACGTATTCGAAGGATATTCCCACTCCTTCCATGTTGCCGGCATCGCTCGCCAGGACCTTGGCATATTCCTCTGCGGTGAAGAACTCGCTGTACATATCCAGATACGTCTCTACGTATTCCTTTACCGAACCGTTATACTTGCTGCCCGACGGTACGGAATAATAATAGTACTTGTCTATCTGCGTCCGTACCCAGTTAAACGTTGACCTTTCGCTGTCGCAACCGCACAATAAATAGGCGGGTATCATGGCGATAACCGCAATGACGGGCATTATTCTTTTTATTCCGGCTTTAATGCGTACGCTGTAATTCATAATTTGCTTTCCTGAAATTCATACCCCGGTTTGTTTTTTTAAATACGCCCGATAGAGTATGATAAAGTCGACCGCATCTGAAAAAGCCGTGACGTTCAGCCCCGTAAGTCTTTCCACCTTCTTGATCCTGTAGATTAAAGTGTTGCGGTGCATATACATCTTTTCTGCCGCCAGCGTGACGTTTAAATTATTTTCAAACAGACACATACAGCTTGAAACCAACCCCTCGTCCGAAAACACCCTGTCCAACGCCTTGTTGTCCGTCAGGGCGGAAAGTACTATCCTGGGATTGTTTTTAATTACGTACTCCAACACCGCATTCATAAGCTTACCCTTCGAAGGGTTTTCAGTCATGTCGGACATAACGCACTCCTTTAATTACTTTTCTGTTAATTCATTATATACTTATTCTCGTTCTTTTTCAACCCTTTTAACCCTAAAAAAGTTTTGCTTGTGAGGCATTTGGTTTGATTAAAGCTTGAAAACGGGGTATTTTATTACCAAATTCACCCATACTAATTCAAATATAGACTTGACATAATCGACCTTTGGTATTATACTATATTATAGTTAATAAATTTATCTTATATTAACTGTACGCATCGCCCGTGAGGGCGTAGGTACGTCAAATTAGATACGGAGATTTAGCAATGAGTAGTAAAGAAATTACATTGCCCGAAGTAACCGATAAAAAGCCCGGCAAGCTCTTTATCATAATCAGCTATGTTCTTGCATTGGCCAGCCTTATCGCAATGCTGTTTGTCCCTCTTTACGATGGGAATATGTTCATTAAGTACGTGCTTTCGGCTGTAGCGCCCATACTTGATAAGTTCCACGTGAGCGTAGCTTCCATCAACACAGGATTCTTTATCAACGAATTATTCTCTCTCGCTGAAGGCATAATGCTTACGTTGATCTACCTTTCCGTTATACTTGCATTGATAATGCTTATTCCCGTTATCGCAGGTAAGGCGTCAAAAGGTACCAATTTAAGATGTGCGTTTGCGGCTGAGTATATCGCATTTTTATTCTTACTCGCCTACGTTACCTATGAAGTGCTTTTGTTAGACAGCACCTTATGGTATGACTTCTCACTCATCATTCCCCTGGGCGTAATAATGTTGGTTATGGGTGCCCAGTCGATTAAGTCAAAGGGCGGGTTAGGCGTTGCAAGATTCATCATCTTACTGCTTGCACTCGTAACTTTATTCTCCCTGTCAGATATCGTTTCGTATATCCCTGTACTCGAAGATCCTCTTTCCAGCCTTTCCGGTACTCTGGGTGCTTACACTGCCGACGTAACCTTCATGGGTTCCAATGTAAGCGGTCTTGCGATATTTGCTAAATTATGCGAGGATTACTTCTTAATTTCTGTTCCAACCGGTAATATCCCTGCATTAGTATTCAAAATCATCGCTTCCGAGATGACTTTGGTTATTATCATAAGCATCTTCATCGATACCTTGGGTATCCTCATCGGCAACAAAAAGCATAAGAACGGAAAGCCCAATCCCCAGACGGCATGGTTCGTCATTGCGGCAATCAGATATTCTTTGATTATCCTGATGATGGGTGCAGCCGTTGCCCTCTCCTTCTTCCTTGACGGATTCGGCAAAGTCGGTATCTATATGTATATTACCGCCGCACTCGTTCTGCTTACGTTCATCGTTGAAATTATCAGGTTCTGCGTCGGCAAGTCCAAGGTTAAGGCTTACAAAAAAGAACAGGAGCGCTTGTTCAAGAACGAGACAATCGTATTGAGAGACGATACGCTTGTTGAAGATAAGCCTGAAGAGGTTGAAGAGACTACCGAAACTGAAGACATTTTTGAAGCAACAGAAGTTGAAGAAGCTGAAGAAGTTAATGCTGCTGAAGAGGTAACCGAAACTCAGACCAACATATTTGACGACGAAGAAATTGTTGAGGTTCAGCCCGTTGAGGAAACCCAGACTGAAGAACCCGCTGAAAGCTTTGGCCAACAGCTCTCCATTCTGGACGCTGAACCCGTTGAAGAAGAGGTTGAAGGTCAGCCCGTTGACGACTTGTTTGCGTCTGACGCAGTCGTTGAAGAGACGTTTGTTGAAGAACCCGTAGCTGTACCTCAGACCGAAGATAACGGCTTCAACCTGTTCGGTGAAAGCCAGACGACTGAGCAGACCGATTCAATCGATCCCTTCATTGATAAGCTTACCGATGAGGAGAGAGCGCAGTTCTTCGATATATTCATCAACAGAAATAAGGGCAAGTTCAGCTCCATTCCCGTTTACAAGCTCAACGGTAACAACGCTGATTTCTTCCCTTCAGTATTCGTTCACATCAACAGAATGCGCAACATCTGCAGTGACAGCTTACTTGCAAAAATCTATAAAGAGATCGGCAACGATTAATTGCTTAAACAGCTTAAAAGCGACGGAAGAAATTCCGTCGCTTTTTTAGTGCGGCAGACAAACCAAAAGGGCTAACGAATTTTCGTTAGCCCGTTAAATTCTTACGTTCTCTTAATTATAACCGTTACGTTACCGCCGTTGATAAACACGTTTCCGCCCGACACGGCGTTGACTATATACAGCCCCCTGCCGCTCTCTTCAAGCACGTCGGGCAGGGCGGGTATGGCAATTACCCCGTTAGGTTTAGAGGCGCACACCGTTATCTTTACGCCGCTGTCCGAAAGCTCCGCACAAAACTCCGCAGAGCCGCTGCAATGGCGCAAAACGTTGGTTATAAGCTCACACGAAACCAACCTTGAATAGAACACCGCATCGTCGTCAACCTTGGCAGATTGCAGATATTTTACGAACTTGTTGAGTTCGCCGTTCATCTCATCAATTTCACAAACTTCAAACTCAATCATCTTTTAATGCGTTCCTTAACTTTTCTAATGCTTTTGCCTCGGTGCGGTGTACGGACATCTGGTTGACGCCGAGCCTTTTGCCCACCTCTGCCTGGGAGAGTCCCTCCCTGCGGAGTTTAATGACCTGCTGTTCGATGGGCGAGAGCTTGGCTATCTCCGTCTTGAGCGATTCAATCAGCTCAAAATTTTCAAACGAGGAATTGTCCCCCTCAATAACCTCATACAAGGGCATATCCGAATCCTTACCCTGTACGGTTGTATCCAAACTTAACGGAGTACGACACTCCATTGCTTCAATGACGTACTCCTCCTTCTCACCCAGAATTGCGGCTATCTGCCTGACTGTAGGCTTTACGCCGTTCTCCTGGTAGTATTGGTTAATTACCCTTTTAATCTTAATATTCAGCTCGTTAAGCTTACGGGGCAGGCGTACCAGGCGGGAGTCGTCCCTGAAATAGTTCTGGATAAACCCCCTGATGGTAGGGGATATGTACGTGGTGAATTTGTTGCCGCTGTCAGGGTCGAATTTTTCGATACCCAAAATCAGGGCCTTGTACGCAACGTGTAATAAGTCGTCGTACTCAACGCCCTTGCCCGAATATCTCTTTGCCCAGATCTCGGCAACGTACATGTACTTTTCTACGAGCTTGTTCCTTATCTTTATATCACCCGTCTGTTTATAGGTGCGGAAAAGCTCCTCGTCCTGTTCTTCCATCATATCTTTAAGATTAATCTGTTTACAATCTCGCCGTTGCGCTTAATTTCACAATCGGGAACTATTGCGGAGATGAGTGCAAGCGAAAACTCGTTGTCGCAGTTGTGGGGATTGCCGCCCTCGCCTGAGACGTCGGCAAACACTCCGTCGCCATAGCCAAGCTGCACGGTTACGTTTTCAAAACCGCAGCTCTTTAAGAACAGACAGCTCTCGGTGACGCAGACCTTCATATCCTCTAAGGTATCCACGTCGACGTCTGCAAGGGTACAGACTGCACCTACGTTCAGGCGCAGGGCCGTCATAAATTCACTGTCAGAAAGACAGAATTTAACAGTTATAACTTTCATCCCTCAATCTCCATAAGCTTATCGAGAGCGCAAATCTCAAACAGCTTTTTAATCCTGGGGCAGACCTTTATAAGCTTAAAGCTGTTGCCGTCTGCCTTGACGGTTTTAAACAGTTTAACAAACGTGCCAAGCGTGGTGCTGTCAATGAAGTTCAGCCCCTCGCAATCGAACACTATGCCCTTTTTATCGTGCATATACGCCGCTGTAACCTCGGCGTAGAAATCCTCGCTCGTGGCACTGTCAATCTCTCCGCTCAAAGCAAATAACAGCTTGTCGTCTGCAGATAGTAATTTAACCTGTTGCATTTTATTTCTCCTATTTTATATACCTATTATATAAACCCCGTTTATATCTTTAAAACACTTTCTATTTTATTATAAACCTTTCAATTTGTCAACCAAGCTGTTTTTTGTTGTTTTTTGAATATTTTGTGAAAAAATTAATCATAATAGATAATAATTATACACAAAAATGAAATAATATTCATTTGGTTTTTCCCGGCTATACAAAAAAGTCATTGACAAACGTCTGTGTTCAATGGTAAAATATTCTATATCTTAATTTGGAAGTGATATTTTGGATTTTAATGAGATTAACCTTATCGTAAAATACTCCCACACTATGTCCCGCATGGCGCAGGAGCTGCTTAAAACCGATATTATCGAACCCGAGCTGTATGAGAAATACGACGTCAAAAGGGGCTTGAGAGATAAGAACGGCAAAGGCGTTATGTGTGGTCTTACCGAAATAAGCGAGGTTACGGGCTGGGCCAACATCGACGGCGTCAGAACTCCCGTCCCCGGCGTTTTGTGCTACCGTGGCTATGACGTTAAGGATTTAATTGCAAACTGCGAAAATGAGAACCGCTTCGGTTTTGAGGAGACGGTCTACCTTTTGCTGTTCGGCAACCTGCCCACAAAGAAGGAGTTAGACGGCTTTACTGCCATGCTGGCAGATTTCAGGGTGCTGCCCAGAAACTTCATCCGTGACGTAATCATGAAATCGCCCTGCAAGGATATGATGAATATGCTTGCACGCTGCGTACTCAATTTATACAGCTACGACCCCGATCCCGATAACGTTATGGTAAGTAACGTTCTTAGGCAGAGCTTGCAGCTCATTGCTCAATTCCCCATGATTGCAGCATATTCGCACAGGGTGTATAAATACTACAACACCAACGACGGCTCTATGTATATCCACAAGCCCGTTGCCTCCTACTCCACTGCGCAGAACATTCTGCACGTTCTGAGAAAGGACAATAAGTTCACTGATTTAGAGGCTAAGGTTTTGGATATCTGCCTTATTCTGCATGCTGACCACGGCGGCGGTAACGCCTCTACCTTTACCACCCACCTCTCCACCTCTACGGGTACGGACACCTACTCCTCCGTTGCGGCGTCGTTGGGTTCTTTAAAAGGTCCCCTGCACGGCGGTGCAAACATAAAGGTCTGCCAGATGATGGATAACATTAAGAATAATCTTTCCGATTGGTCGCTGCCTTCGGTAACCGACTACGTCAATAAGATTATCAATAAAGAGGCGTTTGACAGGACGGGCCTAGTCTACGGTATGGGCCACGCAGTGTACACCGTGTCCGACCCCCGTATGGAAGTTCTTAAGCTATATGCAGGTAAACTTGCAATAGAAAAGGGCAGGGAGAAGGAGTTTGAGCTGTATAACAACGTTGCAGACGTTGCAGGTCAGATGCTTGCCCAGAAAAAGAATTTAAACAAACCCATATCGCCCAACGTCGACTTCTATTCGGGCTTTGTTTATTCCATGCTCAACCTGCCCCAGAGCCTGTATACCCCTTTGTTTGCAATCTCGCGTATTGCAGGCTGGTCGGCTCACCGCATTGAGGAGCTTACTAACGGCGGTAAGATTATCCGCCCTGCTTACCAGTGCGTTCAGCCCAGAAGGGATTACGTGCCTATTAAGGACAGAAAGTAATTCGATTTATATAGTTAAACCGCCTTGGCAAGTTTGCCAAGGCGGTTTTTAGTTTTTAATATGATACGTCGGACTGTGATTAAATCCACTCTTTGAGCGATTGCTCCACGGCGTTCACCGTGACGCAATCCGCAGCTTTCTGCAGTGATTAAACCCAACGGACAGCCGTTGAAAGCAGTGATAAAACCCGACGGACAGCCCGTTGAAAGCAGTGATGAAACCCGACGGACGGCCCGTTGAAAGCAGTGATGAAACCCGACGGACAGCCCGTTGAAAAGGCGGGATTATCTGCAAAAAAGTACACGCCTAATCCTCGTCGTCATCCGCTTGTATAGGCTGTTGGTTAAGGGATATTACCGCGTCAATCGCAGTTTTAACCCTATCCAAGCCGTAGCCCGACTTCGACGATACGGCGATAATATCGCCCCTGCCGCACTTGAATGCGGTGGAGATTATGCCGATAGATTTTTCAATCTGCGCCCTGGAGAGCTTATCCGCCTTGTTTGCAACCACCGTAAAGGGTATGATTTTTGCATACATAAAGTTGAGCATAAGCTTGTCGTCGGCGGTGGGTTCGTGGCGGATATCGCAGAGGGATATTACGTGGGCAACCTCGCCCATGGCGAAGAAATCGTCTAAAAGGTGCGACCACTTAGCCTTCTCCGCCTTGCTGACTTTTGCATAGCCGTAGCCGGGTAAATCGGCCAGAATAAACGTGCCGAAGTCGAAATAGTTTATAAGCCTCGTTCTACCGGGATCACCCGACACTTTAGCGAGCTTTTTCTGCCCAGCCAAGGCATTGATGAACGAGCTTTTGCCCACGTTGGATTTACCGCTGACGGCAATAATCGGCTTGCCCTGTCCCGTGATAAACTGAGACTTGGCCGCCGCACTCGTCATGAATTTTGCGTTTGGAAACAATTGCATTTTTATTTTCCCTATAATCCGACTTCACCCAAAGGGGTATTAAAATAATCACCCCGTCGGATTATTAATCTGATTAATCCCTTTTACTCTTATTCTCTGCAAACGCCGCCGCACCGTAAATGCCAGCGTCATTGCCCAGCGTTGCGGCAACCACCTTTACCGCCGGCGAATTATTGCCGCCAAGCCTGTACCTGTTCACCTTTCTTTGAACGGGCTTGGTTATAACCTCGCCCTGTGCGCTTATGCCGCCGCCAATGATTATCGCTTCGGGACGGAAGATATTGACGTAATTTATTACACCCTCCGACAAATAACCGAGATATTTATTTATAACGGCCTTTGCCGTCTTGTCCCCGTTATGGTAGGCTTCAAATATTATCTTGCCGTTAACGCCTTCCGAATCCCCGTTGCATAACTGCCATAACGCGCTGTCAGTATGTAGCGCCATGGCCTTTTTGGTCTGCTTGATAAGTGCCGTTGCAGACGCGTAAGCCTCTAAACAGCCACGCCTGCCGCACGTACATTTTTCACCGCCAAAGCGGATTACCTCGTGGCCGAGCTCCGCACCTGCACCGCCGTTGCCCTCTAAAAGCTTTCCGTCGATTACAATGCCGCCGCCTACGCCCGTGCCTATCGTCAGCATCACGGCAGAGCGGTACTTCTTTGCAGAACCATACGCACATTCACCGTAAGTTGCGGCGTTTGCGTCGTTTAATACGTAGACGGGCAACCCCGCCTTCTCGCTTACAAGGTCGGCAAGTTTAACCTTTTCCCAACTGAAATTGGACCAATATGCCACTACACCCTTTTGGCTGTCGATAATTCCGGGGGAGCCTATGCCTATACCGCCAATCTGCTCTTTGTCAATACCGCTTAACCTTATAGCCTCAAGGGCTAAATCGGCAAGGTCGGCAGCAGTCTGCTGCGGAGTATTGTTTTTATCCGTCTTGCAATGGCATATGCCATGGAGTGCGCCATCCTTTAGTACGGCACATTTTGCGCTCATCCCACCTAAATCAATTCCTAAATAGTACATAGTTACCTCGCTTTGTCAATCGACGTTTTTTATTTCATTATTCTCTCTTGCAGTGGCAAGCATTAATTTAATGCGGTTTTCCTGATTAACCTTGGTTGCCGAGGGGT
>JBJFAG010000193.1:0-2547 GCA_051887795.1 Candidatus Coproplasma sp.
CGTCGAAAATTCCGTCGGCTATCTGCCCGCGCCGCCAGCACTGCCACGCCCTGCAAAGATAACCTGCCATAAGCTGTACAACGCCTAACTCAAGGCTGATTATCAGCACCGCAGGTACTTTGATTCCGATGAACGACCACATGTCGCTCTGCGCGTCGGGCATAATCGTGGGCAGAAAAGGCAGACTCAACCCGAACAGTGAATTAAACAGTATACCCCAGATAACGGCAAATATTCCGCCTACGGCGAACACACCTGAAAGGCGTCTTAGTCCGCTGTCCCTGTCACGCTTTTTAAAGTATATAAACCCGCCCCCGATTATCATTAAAAGACCGTAGCCGATATCGCCCATTATAAATCCTAAAAACAGGCTGTAGAACAGCGACATTACGGCGTTAGGGTCAAATTCCCGATAGCTGACGGGGGAGTACGTATTGGTTATCGTCTCAAAGTTTTTAACTATCGCATTGTTCTTATACAGCGTAGGAGGCGTGTCCTCTTCGGTGGGTTGGGTGAACTCGTAATAGATAGCGTCCGTCACGCCGCAAAGCGCTTCCTTTACCGCCTCTTCCGACTCCTTGGGGACGTATGCCTCCAGAATAAAGGTCGCCTGCGTTGAGCGGAGTTTGTTAGAAGCCTCGGCTTTTTCCAGCTCGAACCCGACGAAATCGCAGTATATCTTGAGGGGACGTATACTCGTATTGAGTGAATACGTCTGGCTCTCAACCTCTTGCAATTCCCCCAGGATTGCTCTTTCACGCTCCTTGAGAGACGCATAGTATTCCGCACCCGAAAGCTCCTCGTCGAAAGGACAGGCAACGAATGAAAAGCTCTGCAGAATTTTATCGAACGTAGCAGACGACTTATGCCCTGCCGCAAGCACGAGAACGTTTTCCTCGTCGGCAAAAATCTCCGAGCAAGCGGAAAGAGAGTCCTCTTCTACCGCCTTTAAGAAATCCTCTTTTAACGGAGCGGGTATCGTACCAAGCCTGAATTTTGTATGCGCGGTACCTTTAAACCCGTTCAGGGGTCTGTTAACCGCCGAATATATCTCCGCTGAAGAAATCGTACGGCGCAACCCTGCAAGCTCTGACTCCAGTCCCTTTTTGCGTTCCTCGAGGTGTTTTATACGTTTAACAAGCGCATCCGTTTCCTCTTTTTTATCCTTTGCAGACATAAACTCGGAATAACTTATCTCAAACCCGTCCTTCAATACGTCGGACTTGATCTTATTATCCTTGTTATACGTCTCTGTTGCCGCACTGACGTAGGAGAGAGCCTCCTCTAAAGATGAAAGATAGGATTTTAACTGTTCGCAGTCAGACGACATAGCTACGGTATTTTCGTCCTCATACTGAAGCTTAATCTCGGTGGCGTTCGTCCTTTGCAGGGCGTTGAGTATCGTGTCTCTGTCATAGGACATAGCCACAAGCTTAAGCTTACTCATCTCAGCTATTGCCATCGATAATCCTCCGAACAATCTCTTTTATCTGCAATTCGCAGTGTCCCAGACGTTCCGCAACGAATGCTTTCGCCTCCGCTTGCGACCGGGCGATTGCGGCGTCATATTTATCCTGTGCTTCCGCCTGAGCCTTTTTCAAAGCGTTTTCACGGAACTTTTTGCACTCCTCTGCGGATGCCTTTTCTATCTCGGCGGCTCTCACTTCGGCATTCTCCGCTATTTCTGCAGCCCGAGATAACGCCTGCGCTTTGATTTCCTCCGCCTTCGTTTCCGCTTCGATTATAGATTTTATGATTTCTTCCATAGAACATACCGCCCCTGCAAATCCAATAGAGATTACCTATATTAAAAATTTTTGCCAAACGGCAGAAAATTTTGCAGCTTTCCTAAAAAACCTCGTTTTTTGCTATAATTATATTATAACCGAAATTTATTAATAATCAATTAAATTTATCGTAATAGTAGTTTATTAAGTTTAGTATAATGTTAATGATTAAAACTTCCGTGTTTGTTTTGTGAAAAAGAGAAAAAATTAATTACGCCTATTTTATTACCTTTTAGTTTTCCCGAACAGCTTTAATAACGTATTAGAAAGGTAAGCAGTTTTTCTGCGGTATTTCAGGCGCGTACGTTTCTCTATATTTTAAATATGGTTACTAAATTAAAATAATTGACTTATGTTACGCTATGATTTCATTATAATCTTATCGGCAACAAAAATAAACTAATGAATAAGCACGACATAAATACAATTGTCAAATAATTGACCAAACCTTTAAAAAAAGTTTAAAATCAGCAGTTAGCCTGACGAAAGCCCGAACTTCCCTTTTTGCCTTAAACGGAACGGACCCCCATTTGCCTTCTCGCACCTGTGCAGAGTACGCAAAAGCGGCGGCAGTGCAAAATTGCACTGTCGCCGTTTTTTGGTGACCCGTACGGGACTACTTCGTGCTTCGCACTCGTGCCGTTGCAAGGCAGCGGGGCGAACCGATTAAGGTTTTCGCAACTGTACTAAACACACAAAAAGGCGACAGCAAATAATTTTGCTGTCGCCTTTTTGTGGTGACCCGTACGGGACTCGAACC
>JBJFAG010000194.1:0-10491 GCA_051887795.1 Candidatus Coproplasma sp.
CTGCTTATTTTGGCGTACGTGCTGAACTTTGTACGCGACGGTCTGCCCTGTCTTATTCTGGGTGCGATGGATATTGAGTGGGGGTTGAGTGCTGCCGATTCGTTCCTGCTGTTGGATATCTTACATATGGCAGGCATCAGTTTTCTGTTTATGGCGTTATTAAAAAAATGCAAGGCGTCCATTCCCGTAATACTTATTATTACCCTGGTTATGCAGGTTGCAGGCGATCTTTTGACTCACTATACGGATTTCAGTCAGTCATGGCTCCGCTATTTGCTGGGATATTTCTTCTATACCTTTGATAATTCGGCTTTCCCCATAATGCAGTGGTTTATTTACGTTGCGTTGGGTTACTGTTTCGGATATTTTCTGCAAAGAACGTTGGACAAAAAACGCCTGTATACGTTGATGTTTATAATCGGAGTGGCATACGGGGCTTTGGTAATAGGCATATTTTTGCTTGCAGGCGTGGATATGGTACCTATGTTTATGGCGGATGCCGATTATTTCCATCCCAATCTTATCCATCACGCATTCTATTTAATTGCCGTGCTGATTATTCTTCCCGTCTGCTATTTGCTGTCGTCAGTCATAAAATGGCGACCCGTCGTATTCTGTGTAAATCTGCTAAGCAAAAAGGTAACCGTCGTTTATTGCATTCAATGGATACTTATTGAGTGGTCAAGCTTTATCTTGTGTATCATTGGTATGAATGTGATTCCACAGGAGTGGGTATTATGGTACAGTGCGGTGGTTTTGGTTCTCTCGGCAGCTCTTACGGTGGTATATCAGATTATTTGCAAGCGTATTCAACTGCTTAAAAATAATCGGTCTAAAAAAACCGCTTGACCGACCTGGTTGAACGTTTGCCTCTTTATCGGATTTTATTTTGAAATAAACTTATTAAGGTTTAAAGTGAAAGTAGCCCGTCGGGACATATCGTCCCGACGGGCGTTTTGCTTAAAAATGACAGCTATTTTGTACACATAAGCCAAAAATAGAGGTTTTTTTGACTACAAAAAGCCTCTATTTTTTTGCTATTGGGGACACATTGGGGACAAAATCACCCCGTTTTCGCCCATTACGACCAAATTTTATTCATTCCGCATACAATTATTCATCTCCCTTTGGGGACAAAACTTTGGGGACATATATCACGAATAGCTGTTATTTGGATAGAACATTGTAAAATTAAGTTTGAATAGTGGCTACCTAAAGCAGTTATTTGTTGACTTACTGAAAGATTTAGTAAGTAATTTACAGTTGGTGTAAATTGTGTTATACTAATTTTAGTCTAACTAAAAGGCGATAAATAGATATAATAAACAGAGTATTACAGGGGGCGTTACGAAAGTGTATCGCCCGACGCAGCAAAAGACGACGATTGATTTTTTTAGCCGTAAAAAGTAAATAAGACGGAAAATTTCCAAAGGTTGAAATTTTAATAAAGCCGTGATATAATAGATAAAACTTATTCGATGAGGCGTTGTATGAACGAAAAAGACAGATTAATTATAGAAGATTTCCGAAAGGCGAGGGAGGACTTTGTACAACTTGAAGACGTGGTCTACGAAAAGTTGTGTGCGCTGGTTAAGAGTTCGGGTATTCAGACTTTAAGCATAGAACACCGCGTAAAGGGAGAGGCGAGCCTTGCAGGAAAACTTGTAAGGAACGGCGATTGGTACCAGAAGTTTGACGACCTGACCGACATCTTAGGCGCACGCGTCATTTGCTTTTTCAACGACGAAGTGGATAAACTCGGAAAGCTGATTGAAGAAAACTTTTCTATCGACTGGAAAAACTCCTCCGATAAGCGTATGCTCATAAAGGCGAATACCTTCGGATATCTTTCGCTGCACTATATCTGCTATCTTTCGTCGGATTCGGGCTATCCTGAAAATATCTGCAACAAGAAGTTCGAAATACAGATAAGGACCATTTTGCAGCACACCTGGGCGGCGATAGAGCATGACATAGGCTATAAGAGCGAGTTCGGCTTGCCCAGGGAATATGCAAGGGGCTTTTCGCGCGTGGCAGGGCTTCTGGAGATTGCCGACGCCGAATTTATACGTTTAAGGGACGGTATGAAGGCGTACACCGACGACGTGAGAATAAGGATAAAGGAGAACCGGGCAAGCGACGTTGCAATCAATACCGTATCCCTCACCGAGTACGTTACGCACAACCAACCCATGTGCGAACTGCTTGATAGAATTGCAGAGATTAACGGTGCGGAAATTAAAGCCGTTTCGCCCGACAACTACATAGAACAGCTCAGATGGTTCGGCGTAACCACGATAGGTGAGCTGCAGGATATGACGGGGCGCAACTGCGACCTTGCGTTTAAGCTTGCCGAAAACACCTTGAAAGCAACCGATATCGACATTCTATCGTCGAGCGTGGGCTTGTGGTATATCTGCCGTGCAGAGCTGATAAACAAAAAGTATACGGCAGAAAAGATAGCCGAATTTTTATCGGTATCGTTTAAGGACGAAGAGCGTGCAAAACGCCAGGCAAAGAGGTTTTACGACAGATATATAGGAGCAAAAGGTAATGATTGACCGTGAGCGATATAATCATGCGCTCGCCTTTGCAACGCAAAAGCACGAAGGTCAGTTCCGCATAGGCGGACTTGAATATATCACTCACCCCGTAAGCGTTGCGCAGATAGTCATTGAAAAGGGCGGCGATACCGACGCAGCTATTGCCGCGCTGTTCCACGACCTGCTTGAAGACACCGACGCCACGGAAGAGGAGATTTTGCGCTTTGGCAACCGAAAAGTGTTAGACTGCGTAAAGCTATTGACCAAGACCAAGGGCTACGTGATGAAAGATTACGTAGAGGCAATCCGAGCCGATAAAACGGCTTTTTTAGTAAAGGGTGCCGACAGGCTGCACAACCTTCGCTCTGCGCTGGTGGCAAGCACGGAATTTAAAAGAAGGTATATCTACGAAACTATCGACTGGTATCTGGACTTTCTGCCCGAAATACCGCTTGCGGTAAAGGCTTTGGCGCAGTCGCTCGATACGCCGCTCGTCGATTTGCCGTTTATTTACGAACCCATAGAAAAATGGAAAAAATAAAATTTCTGGAGTACATATTATGAAAATTCAAAAATCTTTAGAAAAACGAACGCTTATAGTAGTTTTAGAAGGCAGGCTTGACACTGTCGCCGCTCCCGAACTTGAAAGGGAGCTGGGCGAGCTTGACGGGGTTTCAGACCTTATTTTCGATTTAAACGGGCTTGAATACGTATCTTCCGCAGGGCTCAGGGTTATATTAAAGGCGCAAAAAATTATGAACTCCAAGGGCGCGATGAAGCTTATCAACGTTAATGAAAGCGTTATGGATGTCTTTGAAATAACCGGCTTTGCAGATATTCTTACCATAGAGTAAGATAATACTTGAAAACAATCAATTTACTTTTCATAGAAAAAACGGTGCGCAGCGCTCAACGCAAAGAACGTTCCGCAGGCTCTTTGTCAAACGTTGTGGTGAGAGATGTAAAGAAAGTATAAATAATTCTACGTTTACGGCAATCAGGCGCAAGCCCGGTTGCCGTATTTTCAGCAGTTCAGTATAATACGTTTTCTGAAATTGTCAAAATTTCTGTATGTATGGTGCAAATCATCTTTTGTTCATATAGTGGCATAAAAGTGTTATTAAATAATTAAATCAACCCTTGAAATGTCAACGTGAGAATGTTATAATAGAGGAAATTGACAAATTACAAAGGTGAAATATGTCTTGTAGGAAGAAGATTAAGATATTTATAGGTTCATCTATAACCGAGTTTGAAGGGGAAAGGAAGGACTTAGAGATATTTATTCGAAGAATCAGCGACGACTTTGAAGATACTTACGATATAAAATTGCAACCGCAGCTATGCGAGGGCGAGGACACCGCCATGACCGAAAAGCGTAAGCAGGAGGTGTTTAACGATTTGGTGCGTGGCAGCGATATGTGCTTTTTCATCTTCTACACCAAGGCAGGGCAGTTCACCGTCGAGGAGCTGGAAAAGGCGTACGAGAAGTTTAAGGAAAACAAGCGGCCTAAGGTGTACGTCTACTTCAAAAAGGTGACTTGTGGCGTTGTAGTTGACGGCTCTATAAAAGAGTTGAAAGATAAGTTGGGTGGAGAGTATAAGCAATACTACGGCACGTTTGAACACGTCGACACATTAAAACTCCGTATCCTTGAAAATCTGACCGAGCAGGAGATGAAGGACTTTAACGTTAAACAGGAGACCGAAACCGTCTACGGCGGCGAAGGTGAAAAACTCACGATAAATTTAAAGTTAAACGGCAAAAACGTGTTGACGCTCAATGATATTTCGGAGTTTGCCAACAGCGAGGAGTTGAAGGAGTTGCAATCAGAGCTTGCCGAGGTGGAGAAGCGTTACTATGAAATGCTCCCTAAATATGCTGAGGGTAACGCTGACGATGAGTTCTACAAAGAGTACGCCACAATAGCGGCAAGGCGACAGCATTTAAAAGATACGATTGAAGAGTTGAGCAGACGCCTGTTTGATTTATCCTTAAATTTAAGCAGGGACGAGGTGCGAGGGGAGATGACCGAACGCCAGAAGAGGGCGTACGAACTGCTTGCCCAGGGTGACAGGGCGGGCTGCCTTGCCGTGCTAAACGAGAATGATATCGACGACGAATACAAGCGTAGGATAGCCGAAAAGAAGAGGCGGATAGCTGCGCTTGAAGAGGAGGCTAAAAGAGAGACAACCGACTATATCCGCATACATAAATTCGCCATCAGCGTGCTGCAGACAGCATTTTCATACGAGGGCAGGTTTGAAGAGATAGAGCGCAGGTACGAAAGTATAGTCGATGCAGCAGAGGAGTTCAACGTAGAAATCAACGTGCTGTATGATTATGCTTCATATTTGTACGACCAAAACAACTTCCCTCGCGCATTAGAAATTGTACAGAGATTGCAAAAGCTTTTCAACAATAATCCCACCGGATTGTTCGAATATGACAGGGCGAGCTTATTCAATCTTTGGGGTATGATATTAGATGATAATCACGACCCCGAGGCTGAAGAATATTACAAGCGTTCGCTTGAAATATACGGGCGGCTTGCAGCGGAGAACATTGCGGCATACGAGCCCGATCTGGCAATGACATACAATAATCTCGGCATTTTTTATAATGTAATCAACGATTATCAACAAGCGGAGACTTATTACAAAAGAGCGCTTGAAATAAGGGAGCGGCTTGCAAAGCAAAACCCTGCGGCATACGAACCCGATCTGGCAATGACATACAATAATCTCGGTATTTTCTATAAGGATAATAACGATCATCAACAAGCGGAGACTTATCATACGCGAGCGCTTGAAATAAGAGAGCGGCTTGCAGAGCAAAACCCTGCGGCATACGAGCCCGATCTGGCAAGTACATACATTAGTCTCGGTATTTTCTATAAGGATAATAACGATCATCAACAAGCGGAGACTTATTACAAAAGAGCGCTTGAAATATACGAGCGGCTTGCAGCGGAAAACCCTGCGACATACGAGCCCGATCTGGCAATGATATACAATAATCTCGGCGTTTTTCATAATGAAAACAACGATCATCAACAAGCGGAGACTTATTACAAACGTTCGCTTGAAATATGGGAGCGGCTTGCAGAGCAAAACCCTGCGGCATACGAGCCCGATCTGGCAATGATATACAATAATCTCGGTATTTTCTATAAGGATAATAACGATCATCAACAGGCAGAGAAATATTTTGAATTGGCGGTTGAAATATACGGGCGGCTTGCAAAGCAAAATCCTGCATTATATGAGAACTGTCTGGCAGAAGATTTCATTAACTTACTGACATGTAAATAGAGAAAGATACCGAAAGGGTAAAGTAATACGTTATAAAAGCAAAGACAATTGTTGAAAAATATGCGGAGACGGTTCTGTTTTTCTCCCGAATGTGTGAGTATGTAAAAAGTGTGCTATGCGATGCATACAAATATATTAAATCAATAATGTAAACAACAATGAAACAAAGATATATTATAGGGTGTACGGGGCATATTAAATTATCCCGTCTCAATAATTTCGACGAGGCGGAAGTAAGGCAAAAAATCAGAAAGAAGTTGCTTTCGCTGTGCGATATATACCGCGTCGAGCTGTGGTGCGGGCTTGCATACGGTGCAGACAGCTTATTTGCCGAGGAGGCCCTCTCCTGCGGGGTAGAGGTGTGCGCCGTGTTGCCATGCCCTGAAAAGGAGTTCGCCGCCGAGCAGATAGACGGCGGGGAGCTGTTCAACCGCCTTATACAAAAGGTGAGCAGTATAATTATAGCCGCTGACACCGTCAACCGCTACGAGGGGGTAAGTAAAAAAATCGTGCAAAACTGCAACGAACTGTGGGCAATCTGGGACGGTAAAATTATGCCGCTTACAGACGCACAGGGCAAGCATATCAACCACGGCGGGACCTATCACACCATGGTACTTGCATTAAGAGAGAACAAGTCCGTCTTTATTGTCAATGGCGGTGAAGGAGAAATAATAAAATGGAACTGTTAGAAAATAAGACGTTCAACTATATCATTTACTCAATATGCTTATTGGTTATGGTGATATTGCTTGCTGTTACAATATTTAAGTTGTTTGTTTTGGGGTCGCGTCAGGACAAGCTTGAATATCTCAAGAATTATAAAAGGGGAAGCTTTATGATAATATATCTCGTCGCTATCCCGTTGTATTTCTTCGGATACGTCAATTGTGCTGCACTCGCGGGAAACGGAATTGACGTATTAACCTGCTTTTTGAACTCCATAACCGCTTCGGTAAACCTTATACTGCTAAATTTCGGTATAGCCGGCATACGCGCAGCGTTGACTACGGATAATTTGCTGTATTGTATTGCTATCGGCGTGTGTTTTTCCCTTACGGTATTAAACGTGATATTGTTCTCAGTTTCACTGTTATGGCAGAGGTTTAAAAACCTGTGCGGTTGTATCAGGGCGCGCTGTGCAAGACATTTAGTAGTTGTTGTGGGCAATAATGAAAATAACCTGCTTTTGTGTTCTTCGCTTAAAAAGTCCGCCGATAAGCATACCAGGGGAATATTGCTGGTCAAACCCGACGACGCTTTGAGGGACAGGTTGTATTTAGATGGAATCCCCTATATCTCCTTAGACAGTGAAAAGGGAGAATGTGTGGATTTGTTAGGAAGGCTAAGTTCTCTGCTCGGATTAAGGTTTTTACTCCATATGCCTGTAAAAAAGAACGTTAGCGTTATAATTAATACTACGAGCGACGAGCGCAATCTCTTATACTTAGAGCAGGCTGATAAGCTGTTACATAAAAAAATCACCTATAGGGCAGAGGTTAAGAAAGACGGCGAACAACCGACCAAGGCTGAAAAGAGTGAAGAGGATAAAAAGAAAAGAGAGAACGTTTGCGACCAACTTATAAAAGTACCCGTCAACGCCGTACATTCGCTGGTGATGATCTACTCGTTCTACAAGCTGGATAACAAAACGGCGTTCAGGGTATTGGAAGACGGTTCGTTGGGGCATATTCGGCTATTAAACGAACAGGAACGTGTTGCCGTAGACTTTGTCGACAAGTACCCCTTGACAAAATTTATGACGGGTGAGCAGATAGATTACGCTAAAGGTCTGGTTAAAGACGTTGATATAAACGTCTGCCTTGTAGGGTTCGGAGCGATAAATCAACGGCTGTTTATAAAACTCGTCAGCGACTCTCAGTTTTATACAGAGGGGGACGGCGGTTTAATACATAAAAAGGTACACTATCACGCCTTTGACAGGGACAAAACCTATAACGACAAAAATCTCAATCAGACCTATTTCCGCTACAGTCGGGAGTTTTATAAGCAATATATAAAGGATAAAGACGATTACCTGCCCCTGCCCGATTACCCCGCAGACGATTGGTATTATTTTGATGATAAAACAGAGCCCGGGCAATCGAGCGAACAGTTTTTAAAGCATTTCCACGAGGTTGATATAGATAGCTATGAGTTCTTTGACGAACTCAGAACGTCTTTAGTCGGTAAAAATCCCTTTAATTATATAATCGTCTCGTTTGGGGATGATATGGAAAATATCGACCTTGCAAAGAAGATATCTGCCAGGCTGGGAATATGGGGGTTAGCGGCAAATACGCACATATTTGCCAAAGTAAAAAGCGCTAAGCTTGCGCTTAGCTTGAGCGGTGAATCGCGTGAGATAACCCCGTTCGGAGTTATGCGGGACGTCTATGACGTAATTAAAATTATCGACGATCCGATAAAACAATTAGCCTTTTTAAAATCGTTTACGTATGACAGGGGTAATGGCGGTATGTCGGTTAATGCGCGTATGCAGGCTGCGGTAAACAAGTGGATGGGGTCCTCACTCACACAAAAAGACGGCAACTATAACAGCTGCTTAAATCTCCGCACCAAGCTAAATCTATTGGGATTTGACTACGTTGAAAAATCAGCCGAAGCTTGTGACGCAACGCAGCAGTTTTTAATGCAATACTTTGAATTAGGGGAAGTTGATTTGGAAGAAAAGGCGGATGAGCTCCGCTATGACGTGCATGGGGAGCTGGCCGCCAAGTATAAGGACTCAAGCGCAAGGACTACTCTTGCAATTCAAGAGCATCAGCGTTGGAATGCATACTACATTTGTTGCGGCATAGTACCCCCTCCAAAGTCGGCAATCACCAAACTTAAAGACGGAAAAGACTTAGTAAACCTGATGGTACACTGCAACCTCACCACGTTTGAAGGGCTGGAAGAATGTATAAGCTATACCCATAGAGAGGTGAGAAAATACGACTATAGGGCGGTTGACTTTGCCGATAGACTTTTAACCGATGCAGGATATAAGATAGTCAGAAAGGAAGGTTGAACTGACTTTTCTTAAAATTTTGAGCCGAGTTTATTCGGGTATCCGCGGAGAATATGATAAATTCATTTGGAGAGGAGTAGAAATACTTAAAAAAACGGCAGCAGATCATGCGCATTGCCAGGTAAACAAGGGTTATTCCCGAAAAATAAGACCCACCGGCTTAGCCGGTGGGTTCTTTTCGTGTTTTCTCGTTCGGAATGGTCAGACGGTTAAATCGGAATACCTTTATAAAAACAATCAGCGTCACAAGTTATTTTGAAATTAAGCCGTATCCGAATAGAAGAGGAGGCGTCATGTCGCTTGTGTCCGATTGCAGGCTGCCATGGATGCGGTCCGTTTGCCATGGATGCGGTCCGTTTGAGAACAATGTAAAAATATTCTTTATTTAATTGTATAGATTTTTCCGCGACGCCACTGGTAATCGTTGTAATAATCAATATATGTGCTGCCAATAGTCTGTACTTTACCGCAACGCCACTGGTAATCGTTGTAATAATTAATATATGTGCTGCCAATGGACTGTACTTTACCGCAACGCCACTGGTAATCGTTGTAATAATCAATCGTTGATATACCTTGTATATATCATAGCAGTAATTACATACTGTTCACGGGCGAAAGCAGAGACTTATCGACAGAGTTCGGCGGCGAATTATATACGATAAGCGGGGATACTACGGTCAGCAGATTAGACGAGGACAAGCATACAATTACGTTTACGTTAAAGGATACTGAAAACTATGCTTGGAGTGATTCTTCGATTACCGAAAAGTCCTTCGAATATTACATTATTACAGGCGTTTGTGGCACTAATGGTTCTTCCGTTGCCTACAGGTTGTCTGACGGAACGTTAACCGTCATAGGCGAAGGTGCAATGGCGTCATATTCTTCTGGTACAGCACCTTGGTACGATAAGCGTGGTGAAATTACTAGCGCTGTTATCTCTGATGGGGTAACTTCAATCGGTGCATATGCGTTTTATGAATGTAGTTATTTGATAAGTGCAATTATAGGCAAGAGCATAATAAGTATTAGTAATAAGGCATTCTTTGGTTGCTATAAGTTAATTGAAATAAAGAATTTATCTTCGCTTAACATAACCGCTGGTTCAAATAATTATGGATATGTAGCATATTACGCAAAGAGGGTCTATAACGAAGGTGAAAGCTATTTATCCACTGATGCAAATGGATACATATTTTTCAATGACGATACCGATAAAATAATAGTTTCTTACTCTGGTACAGAAACTGATTTAACAATACCAGATTCTGTTACGTATATTTATCGATATGCATTCTATGGATGCAGTGGATTAACGAGCGTAAAAGTTCCTGACAGCGTGAAGAGTATCGGCAATTCGGCGTTCAATAAATGTAGTGGATTAACAAGTGTAACCATAGGCAACGGAGTAACAAGTATAGGTTATGCTGCGTTCTATGATTGTGGTAGTTTGACGAGCATAACTATTCCTGATAGTGTAATAAATATCGGCGATTATGTGTTCTACAATTGTGTTGGATTAACGAGCGTAACAATTGGAAATACAGAATCAAATAGAAGAGGATAAGTTAGCAGAGCAGTTAAGTATGAAAGAGT
>JBJFAG010000195.1:0-2534 GCA_051887795.1 Candidatus Coproplasma sp.
AATTCTTTTTTCTTTCTTGCCATCTTAACTTTGTAAAAAACCGACAAGATACCTTGCCGGTTTTTTGTCTTTGCTATAATTATTTTATCTTGATATTATTCTTCATCCGTAATATCAATAACGGTATCGTTGTTGTTGAAATCAACTTCCTTACTTGTATTGATCTTAAGGATTAACTTCTTATACAACGGCAACGTTGCAAGCAGAACACCAGAAATACCGACCAGTACTATATGTGCGATGGATACGTTGAGTGAAGCCAACAGATAGGGCTTCGCAGCCGTATTGCCCTCCAAAGTACTAATATCAAAGCCGGGGGTTATGTTGTTAATAAACTTCTGTGCTTCTGCAGCGGAGGCGAAGAACTTTGCCTCGTTACCTGCCATGGTACCTACAAGAATCTGATAGTATAAGATATCCATAACTATCATTGCAATCATAAATAAAGCCGTAAGCACTAATTTAGGAATGCTGATATAAGATTTCTTACCCGTCTTTTTGTTTACTTTCGGATATTTAGGGAATATACCGAGGTAAAGCACAAGCACAAGGATTGAGAAAAGTGCGTTTACGAAGATACAGAAGCCCAACCAGGTAGTACCTGAGAAGTCTTTCGTAGGTCCGGGTGAAAGAGTGCTGAGGGAAAGCAGATAGAATATCGAAGAAATCGCCAAAACGAACAATGCTATGTTCTGAGGCTTTCTCTTTAAGTTAACTATCTGTTTTCTGAACCACTCTTTAGCTTTTGATTTGACAGCCGTACCTTTGCTCGGGGTCTGAGGTTCGGTAGCGGTAGCTTCAACGGTCTCAATTTCTTCAACTGCTACGTTTTCATTGTTTTCCATAACCTTACCTCCTTACCTTATAGCCTGAGTAGTTTCTTTATCAAAGAAGTGCATGCGCTCTTCATCGAAACCTAACATAACCACGTCGCCAAACTTGTAATTGCACCACTCTGCAAACTTGCAGACAACGATCTTTGTTCCGCCGATTTTGCCGTGAACAAGTGTATTCATACCCAAGTTCTCGTTATTGCTTACGACAAGCTCAATGTTACCGCCGCGTACAATATTTTCAGGACGAACACCGAGAATAACGTCTTTGCCTTCATAGTCGGCAAGCAATGCCTTATGCGCTTCATTCAAAGGATAGCTGAACAAATCGCAGACAAATGCGCCGTTTTCAACCTTACCTTCAAACATATTCATGGGAGGCAAACCGATGAAGGTTGCAACGAACGTGTTTGCAGGATGTTCATACAAATCAATAGGTTTACCAATCTGCTGAACGTGACCCATTGACATACATACAATTCTGTCTGCCAAAGTCAAAGCCTCGGTCTGGTCGTGAGTTACGTACATCATTGTGGCGTTGAGCCTCTTATGCAATAACATTATTTCACGTCTCATTGAACCACGGAGCTTTGCGTCAAGGTTGGACAAAGGTTCGTCGAATAAGAACACCTTGGGGTTACGAACGATTGCACGTCCCATAGCTACACGCTGGCGCTGACCACCTGAAAGCTGCTTGGGCTTCTTATTGAGCTGAGTCTTTAAGTCAAGAATTTCAGCAGCGGCCATAACCTTACGGTGAATAACCTGCTTGTCCTCCTTACGAAGGGTAAGCGAGAATGCCATATTTTCATAAATAGTCATATGGCCGTACAGTGCGTAGTTCTGGAAGACCATCGATATATCCCTGTCTTTAGGAGGGAGACGGGTACAATCCTTACCGTCGATAATGAGCTGACCGCTTGAAATATCTTCAAGGCCTGCAACCATTCTCAACGTCGTGGACTTACCGCAACCCGAAGGTCCTACAAGGACGATGAGTTCGCCGTCGGCAATATCGAGATTGAAATCCCATACGGCCTGAACGCCACCGTCATAAATCTTTTCAATGTGTTGTAAACTTACGTTAGCCATTGTCTACCTCCTCAGATGCGATAGGAGCTACAACTTCCTTAGTTTCACTACCCAACTCCTGCTCGTCAAGCTCCTTCATAGTTTCTTCGACGGAGATTGCACCGCTTTCGACTTTAGCTAAGTGAGCTTCAAGCCTGTTGCAATTGATGTAGCCTAATACGGCACTTGCGATAAAGCAACCGGCAGAAGCAGCAAGGTATATAATTAAGAGTACACCGTTGCTTGCCGTAGTCATAATAACGCCAAAGTAAGCGTTACCCTGCATCCAGTTGTCAGATAAACCCTGAAGGGGATAAATAAATATCCTGACAATCTGCGCAACTGCAAGCACGAGCAACATAATGCAAATCTTTTTGTTATACGCCTTGATACCTTCAGAAGCATAGAAGCCGAAGAGAAGCACCAAAAGGTTAACGATAACCGAAACACCTACCAAAATAGTATATATCTGAGTGGTGTGTATCGTATATAAAAGCGTGAAGTACAAAATGTTGAAAACAAGGGCGAGCAAAGCTAAATTTGCGGGCAACTTATTCTTTCTGTAACGGAGAATGTCGTCCTGTAAAACGGCATTCTTTTCAACCTGGTTACGTTTCATTACGCCACCTC
>JBJFAG010000196.1:0-2531 GCA_051887795.1 Candidatus Coproplasma sp.
CAGAGGTACAGATGAGATAATCAACGTAATCTATACCGTGGCTGTTCAAGGTCTTTATCAGCTTTAACTGGTTGGGGTAACTGCCGTCTCCGCCGTCGATTAACGCCGTTTTACCGTCGGGTAGCTCAATTAACGTACTGTCGCCAAACCCCACGTCTATATAGGTAACCTTAAGCTGCCCCTGTTCGTTTTTATCCGACCTGACGGTATACGCCGAAAAATATCTTATGGGGAAAAAGGCGTTGATTACTAACATTGCAACGACTAACACCGCCACTGTTGCAGAGATTACTATTGCAACTATTGCAGACGGCGAAAGCTTGCGTTTTCTTCTTTTGTCGTTCAAAATGTTTAACCCGTACGTTATTCTTCGGAAGTACCTTCGTTATCCCCTTCAATAAACTCAATGCGGAGCGAAGGAAGTTTATAGAATACCTTCTGAGGGGTTAACTGCCTTTCAATACGCCTGGGTACGTTTGCAAGATGGAGTGATACGCAGCCTACAAACGCCTGTCTGCCTATGCGCCTGACCGATAGAGGTATATCTATTGCCACAATAGAACGGCAGTTTAAAAACGCAACTTCGCCGATATCCGTCAAGCCGTTGGGCAGGGTTATTTCACGCAGCTCGTAGCAGTCTGCAAACGCCCATTTATCAATTGTTACAATAGACTTAGGAAGCGTTACCTTCTGCAAGCTTTCACAGTGGGAGAACACTCCCTCCGCAATGGTGGTTATACCTTCGGGTACCTCTATGCTCTCAATTGAAATACAGAAGTCAAACGCCCTGCGGTTTATCGTCTTTAACGATGCGGGAAGCACGACGGTTTTTAATGCGCTGCACGCCCTGAACGCATCGGCGCCAATGAACATAAGCCCCTCGGGCAGGGTGATGCTTTCAAGTAAACGACAGGAGGCAAACGCACCGTCGTCAATCATTTTGAGTGCATTAGGAAGGTTGATTTGAGTGAGCTTATCGCACCATGCAAAGGCGTTTTTGCCTATTGTTTCAAGCTCTTCGGGGAGTTCAACCGAGGTTATTGCACAGTTGGAAAACGCATCTGCACCGATTGAACGGATATACTCGGGTACCTTTATTTCCGTAGCCGAACCGATATATTTAACTACCTTGTCCCCTTCGATAAGGAAGTCGTTAAAGTTGATGAGGTTTTTATGGGTAACGGTGGCAATCTTTTCACCGCTTGGAATAATGGCCCTCATTCTCTCGTCAAGCGTATCATCCTCGTCCGTATCGTCAAGGGTGATATTTTCGTGAGGTTCAGTCTCCTCTTCCTCTAACACCACCTCTACAACTTCCTCTTCTTCAGGCTCCTCTTCTTCAGGTTCTTCTTCAACGGGTTGCTGTTCTTCGGGCTGTTCCGCTTCAACGAGCGCGTCGACCTCTTCGATTATCCCCCTTTCAACCTCTTCGGGTATAACCTGCGTAACCTCTTCAACAGCCTCTACGGGCTGGGGAGGCGTATAGGGTTGAGCGGGTACGGGTGCGTTGTTTACTATTACGTAACCGCCGAAACGCCCTACTGCGTCGAACATATCCTCGTCCTTGATACCCGAACTTAAATATGCGTCTACCGTGTCGAAGTAGTCGGAATAATCATCATCCTCTGCAGGTGCGTCGGGAGAGGCGTAGAACCTGAAAAAGATATTTGAATTTTCGGGGAAAACTTTACCGCCCTTTGCCCTTGCAAAAAGTCTGCCGGGAAGCGTCACTTCCTCTAAATTATCACAGCCGAAAAAGGCGCCCTTACCTATCGAGCAGAGCTTGAAGGGCATGACTACCTTTCTCAAAGTTTTACAACCCGCAAAGGCGAACGGCGCTATGCGCAAAATTCCCTTGGGAAGTACCAGCTCTGTAGCCTTGCCCATATACCTTAAAACCGTAGCCTTTTCAATTTTTAATCCGTTGATGATTTCAGCCATAATTCTACCCCGTAATTCATTAACTATATAATTTGGTAAGTGTAATTATAGCACATACCGTTGCAAAAGTAAACGTTAATAATGTAATTATTAATAAAAAATTGGCACTAAACCCATTTTTTGAGTTCAGTGCCTGAATAAATAAATGAATATTAATTTTTTATGCAGAAATTATAAGCTCTCGTGAATGGTACGGGAGATGACCTCGTCCTGCTGCTCCTTGGTGAGCTTATTGAAATTTACAGCATAGCCCGATACCCTGATTGTAAGCTGAGGGTACTTTTCAGGATGGGCCTGGGCGTCCAATAACGTGTCTCTGTTGAATACGTTTACGTTTAAATGATGACCGCCGTCTGCTACGTATGCGTCTAACATGGTTACTAAATTATCTGCTCTTGACATATCGCTTTTCTCCTTTTATCGTTGATTAATCGTCTTTTCCTAAGCTTGCGGGCGTCACCGAGAAGGTGTTGGAAATGCCGTCCCTGCTGTATTCGTAGGGGAGCTTTGCCACCGACTCCAAAGAGGCCAACGCACCGTTGGTGTCCCTGCCGTGCATGGGGTTGGCTCCGGGGGCCAGAGGTGTGCCT
>JBJFAG010000197.1:0-2526 GCA_051887795.1 Candidatus Coproplasma sp.
GGAGTGTGTTGAAAATGTCACAAAACAATTTTAGCGGTACCGACGAGCAAGAAAAACTCTTGCGTGAGTGTATTGCAAAGCACAAGTCGGAGCGTGGCTGTCTTATGCCCGTATTACACGAAGCTCAGAACATCTACGGCTATCTGCCTGCAGAAGTGCAGAGCATTATTGCAGAAGAGCTCAACATTCCCCTTTCAGAGGTGTATGGCGTTGCAACCTTCTATGCACAGTTTTCCCTTCAGCCCAAGGGTAAGCATCAGGTTTCCGTCTGCCTCGGTACGGCTTGTTACGTAAAGGGTTCGGACAAGATCTTAGCGGCTGTAGAAAAGGAACTCCGCATTTCCTGCGGGGAATGTACGCCTGACGGTAAGTTCTCCATTGACAGCTGCCGTTGCGTAGGCGCTTGCGGACTTGCACCCGTTATGATAGTGGACGACGACGTGTACGGCAAGCTTACGCCCGAACAGGTTCCCGCCATTTTGGAAAAGTATATGCAGGATTAAGGGGGTAGAATATGACCGTTAAAGAATTAGAAGCAAGGGCAGAAAAGAAAGCTGACCTTGTAAAGGTTAGAAAGATTATCAGGGAACAGGCTGAAAAGCTCGCTGAAAACACGGGCTACAGAAAGCAGATTTTAGTCTGCGGCGGTACGGGCTGTACCTCTTCCCAGTCGCTTAAGGTTATTGAGCAGCTTGAGGCAAGCTTTAAAGAACTTGGCATCGACGACGTTTTAATCGTAAAGACAGGTTGCTTCGGCCTCTGCGCTTTAGGCCCCATTATGATAGTATATCCCGAAGGTGCATTCTATTCACAGATGACGCCCGAACACGCAAAGACGGTTGCCGAAAAGCACCTTGTCAAGGGCGGCGAAGTGGTTAAAGAGCTTTTATACGAAGGCACCGTTCACGAGGACGGAAGCATTATTCCCTTTGCTGAAATCCCCTTCTATAAGCACCAGGTTAGAATTGCCCTCCGTAACTGCGGCGTAATCGCAGCCGAGGACATTGACGAAGCAATCGCAGCCGGTGACTACATGGCATTAAAGAAAGCTCTCTTTGAGATGACGCCCGACGAAGTCATTGCTGCAGTTAAAGCTTCCGGCCTTCGCGGCAGAGGCGGTGCGGGCTTCCCCACCGGTTTAAAGTGGCAGTTCACCAAAGAGGCTGTAGGCGACGTTAAATACGTCTGCTGTAACGCCGACGAGGGCGACCCCGGCGCATTCATGGACAGGTCGGTTCTCGAAGGCGACCCCCATACCGTGTTAGAGGCAATGGCAATCGCAGGCTATGCGGTAGGCGCACACGAAGGTTATATCTACGTCCGTGCAGAATACCCCATTGCTGTACAGAGGCTTAACATTGCAATCGCCCAGGCGAGAGAGGTCGGGCTGTTAGGTAAGGACATTTTAGGCAGCGGTTTCGACTTCGATATCTACGTACGTTTAGGCGCAGGCGCGTTCGTCTGCGGTGAGGAAACTGCGCTTATGACTTCCATTGAAGGTCACAGAGGCGAACCCCGTCCCCGTCCTCCTTTCTCGGCACAGTGCGGTCTCTTCCAGAAACCCACCGTTTTAAACAACGTTGAAACGTGGGCTAACATTAACCCCATTATCTTAAACGGTGCGGATTGGTTCTCCTCAATCGGTACCGAGAAGAGCAAGGGTACAAAGGTATTCGCACTCGGCGGTAAAATTCACAACGTCGGCCTTGTGGAAGTACCCATGGGTACCACGCTTGGCACCATTATCTACGACATAGGCGGCGGTATACCTAACGGTAAGCAGTTCAAGGCAGCTCAGACGGGCGGCCCTTCGGGCGGCTGTATCCCCGCAAAGTACATTGACATTCCCATGGACTTCGATAACCTCGTTTCCATAGGTTCAATGATGGGTTCGGGCGGTCTTATCGTAATGGATGAAGACACCTGTATGGTAGATATCGCTAAGTTCTATCTGGAGTTCACCGCTGACGAGAGCTGCGGTAAGTGTACTCCCTGCAGAATAGGTACAAAGCGTATGCTTCAGCTTCTCACCAAGATTACCGAAGGTAACGGCGAGATGGAGGATCTGGAGAAGATTAAGGAGATTGCCGCTCACATGAAGTCGTCGTCTCTCTGCGCTCTCGGCCAGTCGGCTCCCAACCCCATACTTTCGACCTTAACACACTTTGAAGATGAGTACATAGCCCACATTCAGGATAAGCACTGCCCTGCAGGCGTATGTAAGTCGCTTATGAATTACTACATCAACCCCGACAAGTGCCGTGGCTGTACGCTCTGCGCACGCAACTGTCCTGTAAACGCAATTTCAGGTGCCGTTAAGAGTGCACACGAGATTGATATCAAAAAGTGTATCAAGTGCGGTCAGTGTATTTCGCATTGTAGATTCAATGCAATCGAAAAGAGATAAAGGGAGGGTTAAACAATGGTTAATTTAAAGATCAACGGCATTGCAGTAAGCGTGCCTGAAGGTTCAACTATATTACAGGCGGCTAAGCTCGCCAACGTGCGTATTCCCACCCTTTGCTA
>JBJFAG010000198.1:0-10422 GCA_051887795.1 Candidatus Coproplasma sp.
CTGCAATATTATTCCATTAACCGTCGATCGCTTATGTAAAAAGATTAATCAGGACAGAAAAAAAGGTTACCGCTATTGACTTTGACGCCGTAAAGTGTTAAAATTTTTACAACTATATTGGATAGGTTTATAGCGGACTTATGTTTAACTTGTACGATGCGACAACAGTTATTACTATTATCACATTAATCATTACGTTTGCGGATGTGGTAGGCAATAAAATCGTTGCAAAGGGTAAAAAAATAACGGTTATAACTATAAGTCTGCTTATTGCTCTTGTCGCCCTATGCGAATGGGCGGGGGTAAGATGCGACGGTTCGGCTTTAAATATAATATGGCTGCACTATGCCGTAAAATACGTTGAATTTTGCGTCACCCCCTTTATCGGGCTGGTTGCAACAATCGCCTACGGATATCCGAAAAACCCCAAGTCAATGGCTGCGTTTTTAGTGATTAACGTAATCGTTCAGACTGTTTCGCTTTGGACAGGGTGGGTTTTCTACATAGACGCAGGCAACGTCTACCACCGTGCTGGGCTGTACTTCGTCTACGCCTTATCTTTTGCGGCGTCAACCCTGTACTGTATCATAATCACCTTAATCGGTAATAAGAATTACCGTTTCAGAATAGACCTGACTCAGGTGCTTACCTTTACTTTAGTTACGGCAGGATTTGTAATTCAGTTTGCCACAAGTACCATAAGAGTAATCTTCTTGTGCCTTGCCGTGGGTAACTACGTGTTGTATAACTGCTACGTCAATGCAATTATGAAGCTCGACGCGCTTACAAAGCTGTTTACCCGCAGATGTTACGAAATTAACCTGCACACCGCTCATAAAAAGGCAACGGTGGTGTTCTTTGACGTCAACGATTTTAAACACGTTAACGACTGCTACGGACATGCTCAGGGCGACGAGTGCCTGAAAAAGATCGGCGCCGCTATCCATAGCGTTTACTCCAGGAGCGGGAATTGCTACCGCATCGGAGGGGACGAATTTTGCGTTATATTAAAAAAGAGAGTGCAGACGGTCAGGTTTTTAAACTTGAAGTTTTACGAAGAAATCAAACAGCTGCGTAAAGAGGACCCGAGAATGCCCACGGTTGCGGTGGGCTTTGCAAAACGCAATAGTGGGGACAGCTGCATAGAAGATACGCTCAAACGTGCAGACGAAATGATGTATGCAAATAAAAAGCTGGCAAAAAAGCGGGCTGCAGGGCAGAACGACCGGGACGAGCAGTAGAAAAAATTTGACAAAGGAAAAAATTTAAAGGAATTAGACATATGAATTACAGAGAGGAATCGTTAAAGAAACACGGGGAGTGGAAGGGTAAGATTGAAATAGTACCCAGGGTTGAGGTTGACTCCAGGGAGAAGCTTTCGCTTGCATATACTCCCGGCGTTGCAGAACCCTGCCTTGCCATTGAAAAGGATATAGAAAAGTCGTTTGAACTCACCAGGCGTTGGAATACCGTACCCGTAATTACCGACGGTACGGCAATTTTGGGCCTTGGCGATATCGGCCCCGAGGCGGGTATGCCCGTAATGGAGGGCAAGTGTGCCTTATTCAAGGCGTTTGGCGGCGTGGACGCCTACCCCTTATGCATTAAGTCCAAGGACACCGAGGAGATTATTAAGACCATTAAACTGCTTTCAGGCTCGTTCGGCGGTATCAACCTTGAGGATATCTCCGCACCCCGTTGCTTTGAAATAGAGACGAGGTTGAAAGAAGAGCTTGACATTCCCGTATTCCACGACGACCAGCACGGTACGGCAATAGTAGTTGCGGCGGCGTTAATCAACGCCTTAAAGCTGGCTGACAAAAAAATCGAAGATATAAAAGTAGTTGTTAACGGTGCGGGTGCAGCGGGTATTTCGATTGCAAAATTCCTGCTCCGTTTTGGCGTTAAGGACATAATCGCCTGTGATAAGCTGGGCGTAATCTCCGAAGGCGACACCCGTTTCAACGAGGCTCAGCAGGCCCTTGCAAAATTAACCAACCGCAATATGGTGACAGGTACGCTTGCAGACGCCATGAAGGGTGCAGACGTGTTTATCGGCGTATCTGCCGCAAACGTAGTATCCAAGGATATGGTAAGGTCAATGGCGGATAAACCTATCCTTTTCACCCTGGCGAACCCCGTACCCGAAATCTCGGTTGCAGACGCCAAGGAGGCGGGCGTGTTCATTCACGGCACCGGCTCTTCCGAGTACCCCAACCAGATTAACAACGTGTTAGTATTCCCCGGACTTTTCAGGGGCGCTTTGGACGTCAGGGCGACGACGGTAAACTTTGAGATGATGATGGCGGCGTCACGTGCGATTGCAAATTATACCGAGGAGACGGGCCTTTCCGAGAGCTATATTCTGCCCTACGCCTACGACAAAAAGGCGCACGAGGCGGTTGCAAAGGCCGTTGCCGAAGAGGCGGTTAAGACGGGAGTATCCAAGTTATACAAGGCTTAAAATGAATATCGACCTCACCCCATACAAGGACAAGAGAATATGCGTTGCGCTCTCGGGCGGAAAGGACAGCATGTGCCTTCTGCACTACCTTTTTTCGTGTGCAAAGGAGTATGGCATAACCCTCTCCGCACTCAATTGCGACCACTCGATAAGGGGGGAGGAGAGCGAGAGGGATAGTGCGTTCGTCAAGGCATATTGTGAGGCCAAAGGCATTTTATGCCATTCCTTTAAATGGGAGGGCGAAAGGTTTTCGGACGAGGGCTTAGCCCGCAGTTGGCGGCTTTGCTGTTATAGTAAGATTATATCGGAGGGCAAGGCGGATTTAGTGGCCACCGCCCACCATATGAACGACAATGCCGAAACCGTGCTTTTCAATTTAGCAAGGGGCGCCTCGCTTTCGGGCGTGACGGGTATTTCCGACAGCCGTGCCTTGGGATTGATTCGCCCGTTAATCGGCGTTACCCGTGAGGAGATTGACGGGTATATCAAGGAGAACGGCATACCCTACGTTGAGGACAGCACGAACAGTTCGGACGACTATACCCGAAACAAGATTAGGCACAACGTGTTGCCCGCCCTTGAGGAGGCGGTGCCGGGAGCGGTTAAAAATATTTTCCGCTTTTCCCGCCTGGCAGCCGAGGACGAGGAGTATTTTTCCCGTCAGGTAAACAAAATTTTGGTTGAAAGGGCGGACGGCGGCTATCTTATAAAGTCGTGTACCGAACCCGTCATATTCAAAAGGGCGTTAAGGCGAATACTCACCGCATACGGTAAAAAGGATTTTACCTCGGCGCAGATGCGCACCGTGTACGAAATGCAGTGGCTTAACTGCGGTAAACGCTTTGCCTTTCTGGGCCTTATTGCGACTAAAGAAGAGGGCGGAATTGCCCTGTGCAGTCAGGCGGAAAAGAGCATTGCGGACGAGGGCATGCCCTTTTTAGATAATCTCAACAGCGGATTGATAACCTCCTATCGTTCGGCTCTGGCCTGTGTCGACTATGAAGAAAATTCTGACGGCGTGCTTTCAGCTCTTTCCGACGAGGTGAGAAAAAGCGTTAAAGTCTTAAAATTCGATTTGGACAGCATTCCCCCAAGTGCGGTTATACGCTTTAAGAAAAGCGGCGATAAGTTCACGAAATTCGGGGGAGGCACGAAGAGCCTTGGCGACTATCTGACCAACAAAAAGGTACCCCAGAGCAGGAGAGAGGCTCTGCCCCTGGTGTGCGTGGGCGAAGAGGTCTTAATCGTCGGCGGCGTGGAGATATCCGACAAGGTTAAACTTACTAATGAAACAAATCGGGTAGGGGTGTTTATCTGCCTTGACCCGTTTAAAAATTAACAACGAGGGAAAACAAATGACAAACGATTGCGAAAAAATTCTTTTATCCAAGGAAGATATTGACAAGAGGGTTGGCGAAATTGCTGGTGAGCTCAATGAGAAGTTTGCGGGCAAGCGCCCCCTTTGCGTGTGCATTTTAAAGGGTGCGGTGGTTTTCTATGCGGACCTTTTACGCAGACTCAACTTAGACGTTATGATGGACTTTATGGTAGTTTCGTCATACGGTACGGGTGCGGTGTCGAGCGGTGCGCTTAAGATTTCAAAGGATCTGTCCGTCGATATAAGAGGACAGGAAGTCATCATCGTCGAGGACATAATTGACAGCGGTTTCACCTTGGCCTGCCTTAAAAAGATGATGATAGAGAGGGGTGCAAAGTCGGTTACAATCGTAACCCTTTTAGATAAGTATGCGCGCAGAACGGCGGACGTTGCAAGCGATTACAACGGCTTTGTTATCGAGGACGAGTTCGTAGTAGGGTACGGCCTTGACTATGCCGAAAAGTACCGCAACCTGCCCTATATCGGCATACTCAAGCGCAGCGTTTACGAATAGACAAAAACGCCGCCAGCGCTGATTTTCTGAATAAATCTCTTTGCCCTGCCCGTGTTAGCGGCCCTTGCGTACGCCCTTATACGCCTGCACCGCCCGCCTTGTCAGGGACAAAAATCTACTGTTCAGGACGCACTGCGGTTTTAAGCAAAAACAATCGGGATATCTATTGTAGGTATTAATAATTATTTTGCCCGAAACAATCGGCGGCGAGGTGTATTATCTATTTAAAAAGTAATTTTTTCCAATTCGTATAAAGCTAAATCGAAAAGGGCATAATCATACAAGACACGCTTAAATTTAAAGGGAGGTTTTGTATGATTTTTGTCAATATCGTCTGCTATTTTCTGACGGTTATCGGGGCGCTCAATTGGGGGCTTGTGGGCATTTTCGACTTTAATTTAGTCGGTTGGATATTCGGCGGTTTCCGCTCCACAGGGGCGATTATCGTCTATATATTGGTGGACCTTTCGGCAATCTGGCTGATTATCTCGCCCATGATTACGGGCAGGGGGCTTATCCTTGCCGGCAGAAAGAATAAGGAGAGTGCAAACGCAACTCACGTAACTAACGAATAAGTAAGATAAAAATTTATCGGGGCGTGGCGCCGTACGGCGCCACGCCCCTTTGCCCGTTTTGGACAAAGCGGTTTATCGGTTCAACTGTCCTTGACAAAACACATAAATTAATAGTATAATATCCCCGTTATGGATAGAGCGATAACGACGGGTAAAAGATTAAAACTTAATCTCACACCCAGGGCGATTAAAATATTATTAACCGTGCTTGCCGCTTTGGCTGCGGTGACGGCTCTGCTGCTCACCTTTACGGTCGGCGATTACTACATATTCAATCGCATGGCGGAGTACGGCGTAGTGTTTTCAATCAGCCAGTGGGTTAAAAAGGCAGGGTTAATTTTAATAATTTTGGCCGTGTTCTTTAACTGCAGAGGTTGTGCCGACGCCGTCAAGTACGTTCTGCCCGTATTCGTTATTCTAAGCTGCTGTCTGTTCGGCGATTACTTCGATATCATGCCTGAAGCCAACAATACCAACGAGGAAATTTTTAATTCCGTCAACCTGTTTATTCCAAAGTGGCTGAACATAACCCTCTTCTTTGTACATAACGTCTGCCTGGTAGCGTGCTGCGGATTGTTTATCGTTCAGGGCGGGTTAAAGGTAAAGACAAAGTCGTTAATTAATTTACCCCTCGCCGTTGCGGCTGCGTTCCCCTTAAACGTGTTTGAAAACTTCTTCGATATAGACGCTATCGCGGAGGACAGCTTTCTACGCTTTTATAACTTTACAATCTGGCATTTTATCGCCCTTTGCGTGCTGATAGGCTCAACCTTGGGGTTGTACTTCTTTCTTAAAGGCAAGGACAGGCTTTTGCAGGATAAATGGCTGTGCGCCATTGCCGTGTGCCTTTTGCTGCAGTACCACAGCAAGGATAGCATGCTCATGGGTGACGGGTACAACGTGTACAGGACGGTGTGGGCCACCCTGCCCCTATTTATCTGCAATGCGGGTGTGTACGTCGCTTCGGCTTCGGTTATATTTAAAAAGAAATTTCTGTATTCAGCCTCCTTCTTCGTGCATGCAATCGGTGCGTTGACCGTCTTTATCTACTTCGGCAAAAGGGAGATGAGCAACTACGGAATTTTTTGTAGTTACTCCATACTCTATTTCTGTTTAACCCACTGTCTGCTGTTCGCGCTCTGCGTTCTGCCCTCCGCCCTGGGGCATTACAAATTCAAAGTGAAAGACTGCATAGCGCCCCTTATTTATTACTTTATTGTAATAATTCTGGCCTCCGTTGCCAGCGGACTTGTCTCCTGGCTGTCCACAACCTGGACCGCTTCGGACGGAAGCCATTTGGTGTACGATAATTTCTACGTGACGGGCATATTGGAAGGGAGCGAAGGCCTCGGCTATATCCGCCCCAACTTTGCGTTTACGCAGGTTAATCCCCTGCCCATAGAGATTCCCTGGCCGATAGAGTTCGGCGGGTTTATGAGCTATATCAATATTGTGTACGTGCTGATAGTCTACGTGTCGTACGTCGGTCTGTTCTTCGGTTTCTACGGATTAAGCGAGGCATATCTTGCAGTAATCGGCAGGATTATTGCAAAACGGGCTCTGCCCGCAGGGAATGTGGCAAACGTAGAAATACAGCCCGACCTTCAGGCCGCGGAAGCTGCGGCTGCCGATGACGAGGCTACGCAAAAGGAGAATGAAAGTGACGGTGAAACGGTTGAGTAAACCGCCCGTCGGGTTGTAAATCGTATACTCAGGCTGATTTAATCCGACGGCCGGACCTGAGATTAAATGTTGTATTAATTATTTATAAAAAATTAAGCCCGACGCTGTGCGTCGGGCTTTCCTGTTATCTGAAAATTATTCTTCGTCATAATCGTCGTCATCGTAGCTGCTGCGTTTTTCGGGTTCGGGCCTCTTCTTTTTCTGTGCCGATTTCTGTCTGCCCTTAGGCTTGCTGTTTCTGGAGGAGGCTATGCCCACGTATAGGATAGCAATAAGCACCAGCCCGACTATAGCAACCGCAAGCGCAACGGTTACAAAGTTGTTGTCGTAAACAAATTGCTCGTCGCCGCCGTCGGTGTGTACTTCGTCGTCCTCTGCGGGGAAGGCGTAAGTCGTCATAAGCCTCTTTGCAACGTAACCCGTAACAGTACTGCCGTCTCCGCCCGTATACGTTACCTTATAGTACTCATTACCCGCTAAATCCGTGTACTGCCCCAACACGGTTACAGCGTACGAGCTGCCGCTCTCCAATTCGCAGAGCTTTGTGGTAGGGGAGAGGTAGGGCCTGGAGTATACCCCCGTAGTTTCCATTGCATACGCCGCCTGGGTGTCGGCAGGGCTGAGGGCAGGGGGAGTGGCCTCTATGCTTACGCTCGCCTTTGCCGTAATATAGCTTACGCCATCTACGATAATAATGTAGGCGTTGCCGCTCTCTGCAAGTACCGTGCAGAACAGCCTGTCTGCCGAGAGGGCCGTAGCGGTAGCGGGGTCGGGTACGTCAAAGGTTGAACCCAACTCGTTTTCAAGGTTTATGCGGGTGTAGTACTTGTCCTTTTCCAACCACCCGTAGCTGATGGGGGTATCCCCCTTCAACGCCTGGGCGGCTGTACCCGTAGATATCGCCTTAGTCATATCTACAAATCCGTAATAGGTGGGGTTAACAAGTTCTGCGCTTGCCCCGTTCAGCCTGTAAAGGCAGTTGTTCATAACCGCATAGGCGACGCCGTCGAACTTCTTCAACTTTGAAAAGACGGTGCTTCCCTCCGCATCGGGTACGGTTACGGTGGCAAAACCGCTCTTGCTCATATAGAGCAGGGAGCCGTTCTCATTGTTAAGCGAGTAAGTGATTTCGCCTAAGGATACCTGCCATTGCTCCTTGTCCTGAACGGTTATTTCGGAAAGGGGGTATTTCTGGGTTAAATCGGGATAGATGCAGTACCCGTCTGCAAAACAGACGTACAGCTCCCCCTGGGCAGAGTATTCAAGCTGGGTTATCGAGCTGACGGGCTTAATATCGGGAATCCTATGGTTATTGCCGATGCTTGAAAGTACTGCAAGCTGCCCGTTATAGGCAAATGCATAGCTATCCTCAAAGACTGCATAGTCAGTCAGTCCGCCGTCAAAGGATAGCGAACATTCAAAGCTTTCAGGGTAGACGGTGGGGCTAAGCTCCTCGTCGGCAAACGCCACGCCCGTGTATATTGTTGCTGCGGAAACTATACCCGCAAGCGAAAGGGATAATATCTTACTCAGTTTCACGATAAAAATTATACCACCTAAAAAAATAGTTGTAAAGGATTTAGCCCTTTTAATTGCTCTATCAAAACAAACGAAAACAAACGAATAAAAGAACAAAGGCAAATTAAATTGTTAAAATACACTCCCAATATCGGGGGTGTGTATTTTTATCACGTAATTTTTCCCGAAAAATATCAAAAAAACTTAAATTTATTTTTTAAATAGGACAGCTTTGTCAACTTTAGCGGTTATACTATAACTACGAAAACAAACAAACGTTTGTATAAATACCGCCGCGTTGCGTCAGGCGGGGTTAGGTTTGAAAGGCATGGGCAAGATGAACATTAAATTGAAAAGGGTACTACGGTTTTATTTTTCTGCGGGGAGTTTAAACGTCGCATTGAACAATATTATAACACGCCTCGCTGCAACGAGCTGGCAGGACGTATTCGGGGGTGAACACACCTTCGACAAGGTTAATACCGTAATAGAGGTAAAGGAGGAGTTGAAGGAGTTCTGGGCAAGGTTAAACGGGGTGATGGAAAAGTTTCCCCGTTCGGACTACGAGGCACTGAAAAAATATGCCTCCCTCCGCGTCGGCGTGTCCCCTTCAGATAATGACGAAAGGCGGAAAATGCACAGCGCCCTCGTAAAATTCAGACGAAGGGCTATAAACGTGCTTTTGTCATCACAAAGGGGGTACAGGTGCGTCTGCGCCTATTATGCCTTAATCAGCTCAGCACCCGATTAATCTTATTTAGTCGTATCTGCGCTTGGACGTAAACGCCAGCCCGCCCACTGCCACCAGCGCCACAGCGAGTATGACAATAAAGATAATCAGCCCCGTTGTGGAAGAGCCGTCCGTATCCTTTTTATCTTCCTGAGAACCCGCATCGTTTGTTTGCTCTTCGTATTCATTAAGGGGGTAGTCGGCGTTATCCCCCTCTATATAGCAGAACGAACCGCGGCAAAGCACGTAGGAGTAGAAGTTGGCGCCGTGCCTGTACGCCCCATAGTATGCCGCGTCTACCTGCATATCGGAGGGGGGATTAAAGGAACCCTGCCCGCTCCCTGCGGTGTAGGTTACGGTGACAAGCTTGTTTAAGTACAGGTACTTTGGCTGGGAGGGGACAATTTCAAACTGGTCGCTTTTGCAGTAGCCGTAAATCTTTTTATACACCCCCTCGTCGGCGGCGTAGCTGACGTATAGCCATTCACCGTCGTCACGTATTATCTGCACGGTGTAGGTATACGGCACGGCGAACAGTGCGGAAGATATATCTTTTTCACTGAAGAAATAGCACTCCCTGTCGACAGGTCTCGCAAGGGTTGCCGTCTGGGCAAACGCCGTAGTCGTCGGTGCGAGAAGTACAATCAGGATTATGCATAAAATTGTAAATATCCTTTTCATATGGGTAACGTGGTTTTTTGGTTAATTATACAGCAGCAGGATATGAAAGTTTAAGGGGATTTTGTCGTTTAAGGTCTATGAACAGAGAAGAGATAATCATCCGTCTGGCGGAGATAGATAAAGAGCTTGCCAAAAGGCAGCGGGAGTGTTCGGCGCTGGCGGGCTATAATTCGGGCAGAAAGAAGCACAAAAAGCAGATGGCTTTCCATAAGTGCAAAAAGCGCAACCGCTGGGTGTTCGGGGGGAACAGGTCGGGCAAGACGGAGTGCGGCGCGGTGGAGACGGTCTGGCTTCTGAGGGGAATACACCCCTATAAAAAGAACAGGAAGGATGTGTTCGGGTGGTCGGTATCTCTCTCCCAACAGGTGCAGAGGGACGTTGCCCAGAGTAAGATTTTAAAGTATTTGCCCACCTCCTGGATAGAGGATATTACCATGCTTTCAGGCAGAAAGGACAGCCCCGCTTCAGGGGTAATAGACCAGATTAAGGTTAAAAACGTGTTTGGCGGAATCTCCACTTTAGGGTTTAAAAGCTGTGACCAGGGCAGGGAAAAATTCCAGGGTTCTTCGCTCGATTTCGTGTGGTTTGACGAGGAACCGCCCAAGGATATCTACGACGAGTGCTTAATGAGGGTTATGGATAAAAAGGGAGATATATTCGGCACTATGACCCCTCTTAAGGGGGAGACGTTTATTTACAACGAAATATATCTAAACCGCAACAACAACCCCGAAGTGTGGTGGGAGACTATCAGCTGGGAGGATAACCCCTTCCTGCCTAAAAGCGAGATTAAGCTTTTAAGCTCTTCGCTGGACGGCGCCGCCCTCGATTCAAGGAAGTACGGCAAGTTTTCCGCGGGGGAGGGGCTGGTCTATCCCG
>JBJFAG010000199.1:0-2508 GCA_051887795.1 Candidatus Coproplasma sp.
AGAGCTTTATACCAACCTGACTTAACGCCATCTGCGCACCGCCGCCGATACCGCCGCAGATCAATACGTCTGCATTAATGCCGTTTAAAAGCCCTGCAAGCGCACCGTGACCCGTACCGTTGGTATCGATTATCTGCGAATTAACTACCTTTCCGTCCTCGATATCATACACCTTAAAGGTCTGCGTATGCCCGAAATGCTGAAAGATTTCTCCGTTTTCATAAGTTACTGCAATTCTCATAATATTATCTCCTTTTTCCAATTTATATTGGCTTTGAATTTTTCTTTTTGCACAGTCCATTTTATAGCAATAATCGGTATTGCCGTTGCAGAGGCAGTATTTTCCGCCCTCGATTTTAATGGGGCAGCCTGCAACCAACGCCTTGGCAATCTTCTTTCTTGCGCTGTCGTAAATGCTCTGCACGGTAGTTCTGCCTACCCCCAATTGAGTTGCGCACTCTTCCTGAGAAAGCCCTTCGTTATCGATTAGTCGGATGGTTTCATATTCGTCTACCGCTAACACAACGGGTTGCCCAGCGTTCTCACCGTCAGGGATAAACGTACTCACTTCGGGAAAGTGACAAACTCTTCTCTCTTTTGTCGGTCTTGCCATATCATCACCTCGGTATTATTATAAAACAGTTTCTGACATATGTCAATAACTCTTGACATTTTTTTTGTTACAGTATTATAATTAACGTAGTTATGAATTACTTAACCTATTTACCCGTATGGAATAAGTTGACGGAAGAACAACAAGAAAAGCTTATAAATTCTGCTTTTGAAAAAGCATTTTGCAAAGGCGAGATACTGCACAGCGGCTCGGCAAATTGCACGGGGCTGATACTTGTAATCGAGGGGCAGTTGCGAGCTTTTACTATATCCGATGACGGAAGAGAAATAACCCTCTATAGACTTTTTGAAAGGGACATGTGTTTATTTTCCGCCAGCTGTATGTTAAACAGCATACAGTTTGATATAACCCTCTCCGCAGAAAAAGACACAAAAGTTTTAGTCATTCCCTCGGACGTATATAGGGGGATAATGGAAATTTCAGCTCCGCTTGCCAACTACACCAACGAGCTTATGGCAACCCGTTTTTCGGACGTAATGTGGCTAATTGACCAGATTATGTGGAAGAGCTTCGACAGGCGGCTTGCAACCTTTCTAATTAACGAAGCCAACATCGAGGGAACGGACAAGCTTAAAATCACACACGAGGTTATCGGCAACCATTTGGGAAGCCCGAGGGAAGTGGTTACGAGAATGTTGAAATACTTTGTAAACGAGGGGTTGATTGCCCTATCCCGTGGCACGATTGAAATTATAGATTCGGACGGTCTATCGACAATTGCAGAAGGATAAAATAATAGCGTTGAGTTTCGCAAAACTCAACGCTATTATAATTAGTCTTCTTTGCTGAATTGGTCTTTGCCAACGGCGCACAAGGGACATACATAATCTTCGGGAAGATCTTCCCACTTCGTGCCGGGAGCAATTCCGTTTTCGGGTTCACCCGCCTCTTCGTCGTAGATGTAACCGCACACGTCGCATACGTATTTCATTTTCGTTACCTCCTATAATAATTATCCATTCCGCAAGGGAGTGTTTTTTCAATCAACGCTTTATCCTTTTTTACCGCATAGCATTGCCAAAATAGCTTCTTTGGGCTTTGCACCGACGGAGATATTAACAACTTTTCCGCCCTTAACAACCGCTAGAGTGGGTATGCTCATTATGCCGAACTGCGATGCAAGGTACGATTGCTCGTCCACGTTGATTTTGCCTACCTTAATATCGTCTCTCTCTTCGGCAATAGCCGAAACAATGGGAGCAACAAAACGACAGGGACCGCACCAATCGGCATAGAAATCTAAAAGCACGGGCTTTTCCGAGTTGATTACTTCGTTCACAAAATTTTCTTTATTGATGGGTATTACAGACATTTTCAGTCCTCCTTTTATCTTTTACGCCTTGATTATAACCCATAATAAAAATTATTTCTGTGACAATATCACCATTTTACATATAAAAAGCAGAAGTTAATTAACCTCTGCTTTTTTGTTTAAATTATTTCAAAATGTTTAAGCGTTTCTTTAATTGCCTCGACCATTTCAGGGGTTGGATGGGAACGGGGGCGCTTTAATTCTTCAACGGCGTTGGGAGCGTCGTACATAGGCAAGCCTGAATCACGCTTCACTTCCGCTATATACGCCGTGTGTACTTTAAAACCGTAATTCTCTTCGATATAGTTTTGTATATCTTTATAGGTAACTTTCTTTTTCGGTTTGCGTTCTTCGGCACGCTCTTTAATTTGTTTTAAAGAAATCTGATCTTCGCCTTCACCGAACTCTACGTCTATGCTGATATGACTTACGCTTTTTTTGGAAAGAACGACCAACGTCTCGACACTGCCCTGTTTATCCCACAGTAATTTATTCACCTCTTGATTATCGATATAGATAGGAAAATTGAGCGTTATCGACTTCAATGGCATTACTGTCGGCT
>JBJFAG010000200.1:0-10310 GCA_051887795.1 Candidatus Coproplasma sp.
TTAAGCTACGGCTATAATTTCGTAACCCCTTCGGAGGGTAAATATACCGTCAGCGTAACCTATGGTTACGGCGACTATGCGGTAGAGGCGGTTAAGTACGTCAACGTCGCCTATTCGGCCGAATACGACAGCTTTGCCATCTACGACGCTTCCACGCTCATCAAGGGCGTCGGTGCAAACGGCAAGGTTAGCACGGACGGCAACCTGAAGTTAGAGAACGACGATAAGGAAGTAGGCAGATATAATCTGTCCCTCACTATGCCTTTATTAATCCTCTGCGTTGCACTTTACGCAGTCGATATCGCCGTGCGTAAGCTCAAGTGGGAAGATATAAAGAGTTTGTTCGGGAGGGGTAAGAAATGATAAAGCGCAGTAAATTTTTATCGGCTTTGCTCTGCATTATCCTGTCCCTGGTATGTGCCTTCGGCCTGATTTTCGCGGGCTGCGGGGAGTATAAGCCCCCCGAAAATAACGGGGATAATCCCGTCGACCCCGTCGACCCCGTCGACCCTGATAATCCCGACGACCCCGTAGATGAGAACGCAAACGACTTTACCGTACAGCTCATGGTAAAGTCTAACAGCAGCTCCGTATGGGAGAAGTTTACCAACGAGTACTACGAAGCTTCCGACGGTAAAGAAGTCCACGAACAGGGCTGGATCAAGTGGGAGACCATAAGGGTGCAGTGGACGAACGTTGAGACGGGCGCAAGGCACTACGCCAACTTGAACAAGGACGGCAAGGCGGTTTGCGCCGGGCTGGACGGCGACTACAAGGTAACGCTTACGAGCTTACCTACGGGCTTCACCTACGAACCCAATATCAATTATACCGACAACATATCCAAGCACATAGAGGTAGATATCTATCAGCTTCAGAAGGAGAGTTCTACAAGGACCATATACAGCTTAAGCGACCACAGCATAAAATACACGCTGCATCTGCTTAAGAATACGGGTGCTTACAGGACGGTGCTCTACAGCAGGGACGATAAGGTTATGTTCGCCTTCCAGAGTAAGAAGCAGGGTACCTTCTCGCTAACCACGCTTGTCGACGTAACCGAAAACAAGATTAACCCCAAGCTCACCAAGTACAACGGCAACCTTTCGGGCAACTACGTGACCAATCCCAGCGAGTACAAGGACGACGGCGGTTCGGAGAACACGTACACCAAGAATATCTATTGGGAGTACAACATTTCAGCGGACGAGATAGGCGGCAACGCATTTTTCTTTGAGCTGTCCTCAACGAGTATAGACGGCAACGACAGCTATCCCATTACCGTTGACTTCCTGCTTCAGAGGGACGGCGACTTCACCAGGACGGAGTACGTAACCACCCCCGTGAAGGTTACGGAAGATTTCACCAAGACTCCCGCTCAGCCTGAAGGCACGTTCACCTGGGCGGCGCGCAACTCCGTGACGGACGGGCTGGTGCTGAGCAGTAAGAAGGTTATTCTCAACACCGAAACGGGCAGGCTGGCAGACTATCTTAAGATGGGCGCCACCGTCGAGATGGGTACCCAGGCTACGTTAAACGACGGTTATTACTACTTCTTCACCTACAACGAGGCGACCAATACCTATACGTTGACAGACAGGTTATATGCAGTTATCGGCAAGGAAAACGAGATACTTGATATTTCGGATTCTTCAAGCTGGAATTTCAGATACCTGCAGGACTGCGACGAACCCACTAAATTCAACAACTATCTGGAGTTTGCGGATATCTATAAAGAACACTGCAACGAGGACGGTGCATATCCCGTCAATGCAGAGCTGGCAAAATTCCTGCAGGATTTCTGCATTACCAAACAGGTGTTCAACGACGGTAACGGCTTGGCGGAGACGGTTTCGCTGACCTATACGGACGCCAACGGCGTCACTGTGACGAGCGGATACAGTGCGGATGAAAAGGGTATGTGGCTATTCAGCTGCGGATATTATAAGCAGTAAGACATATTACAAAACAGTAAAGGTTTCAAGATGAAAAAAAGTAAAAGTTTAAAAAGTATAATTGCCCTGACTTGTTGTCTGGCAATGGGGCTCGGCGCCCTTACGGGCTGCGGCGGAGAGCCTGAGTGCGAACACGTCTACACGGTGGTGGATACGGTAGAGTCCACATGTACCCAGGCCGGCAGACAGACGCTCTCATGCGGTATCTGCGGAGATATAAAGTACGAGGACCTGCCCATAAATGAAAACGCCCACGTATTTACGGGTGAATGGCAGATAACGCTCCCCACCGAGGAGGCGGACGGCGTTGCGGTTAAGACGTGCGTAAACAACCCCGAACACAAGCTGGAGGTCACTCTGCCCATGGTAACCATTACGGGCAGCGGCTACGACGCCAAGGAGTTTATAACCGTGCCTACCACTGCAAGGGAGGGCGAGATGAAGCTTACCTTGAAGAACGAATACGGCGACATAACCTTCAACGTAACTCTTGCAAAGCGCGTGCTCGACAATATGGAGGATGCGGTTGTACTTGCCTCCTCCTTGCAGGAGAACGTGCGCTCCTCGGAGGGTTGGTTCAAGGAGACTGCCGACGGTATGCAGCACGCCTTTTCCTACTACTTCGGCGACGACTATACCCATATCACTGACGAGGCGAACAACAAGGAGTCCTGGTACTCCCTTGACGACGAAAATAAGATATTTGCAATGAGTAAGGCGCTTAACAGTTCGGCGGCCGCAACGGTCGACACCGACCCCGACGCGAACTGTCTGGACGGTTTCCACTACATCTCATCTGTAGACGTCTCCACCTTCTACGGTGCGGAGAACGGCCTTGCAAAGCTGTACGATATTGCAAAGAACGGTTCGGAGAACGGGAATACCGTCAAGTATGAGGAGATTTCCAAAGCTGAAATAGAGCCTGCAAGGGACGGTTCGCTCAACGATTTATGGTTCTCCTACGGCTATGATTCAGGCAGCTGGTTTGCCCGTTTCAAGGTAGTATTCTCAACCTTCAGCGACGGCACGTTGAAAAAACTTGAAGTGCAGACTGAAATTATCCGTGCATATATGATTGCAAGGGAAGCGGACGAGTCTGCGGTCTACTACAAGGAGGGCGACGCGTCGGTTGTAAAACACGGCGCTTCCGTAGGCGACATAGTATTCGGCTACGTATATCCCACCGATTTCTCAACGGGCGGTATCGCCTACGAGACGGACAAGTACGGCAACGTACTCTACGAGCAGACCAATAAGCTCACCGGCAACGTGGTATACTTCGACGGTGAATACTACTACGACGTGGTAAACGGAAAGGAGGTTGAAAACCCCGACGGCACTATCAGCTACGTCGTCGGATACGAGCAGCTCGACTACGTACCCGAACTTGAGGACGTATATATCCAGGACGTATACGGTGAGTTTGTATTGGATTCGAACGGCAACAAGATCAAAAAGGCTATGGCAAGGGGCGGCTACCCCGTAACCGAACACTATTCGGACGCTCACTCCGAAGTAAGCTATAAAACGGTCAGCTTCACCCAGACCAAAAAGGTCACTCAGGAGGAGATTGACGCAGGCCTTAAGGAGCCTGAAGTAGTACCCGAAAACCCCTATCCTTACGACAGCCTCTATATCAGGGACTTCGATATCACGGGTGCAAAGGTAGCGGGTAGCACGGCGGATATCAGCAGCGGATTAACCTTCCCTACCAACAAGGTTATAACGCTTAATTTTGGCAATATCTCCCCCTCGACAGCAAGCTTAAAGACGGACGCTATAGCCAATATCTATATCAAAGACGTTACGGGTGCGCTGATTAAGCTTAAGTTTGACTTCGGCAACGGTTCACAGTATAAAGTTTTAAGCTTCTTCACCCCCGGCGACGGCACGGTAACCATTAACTCCCAGTATGCGGGAACCCTGACGTTTGTATTTGAAACGCAGAGCGGCAAATGCACCAAGGAAGTGGATATAACCTTCACCAAGAGTGCGCCTACCTCGCTCACGGCCGAAGCCGACGTATATACCGTAACGAACGGCGTAGCGAGTGTTAAGACGAGCGGCGTAAATGCCACGGACAGGACCGTTAACCTGATAGTCGGACAGTCGTTGACGTTCCGCGCCCAGGCAAGCGGAGAAGAGGCGGCATACGTCAGCACGGATATACTGCCCACCTGTTCAAGTACTGCCGTAACCTTAACGCAGAAAGAGACGGGAAGTTTTGCAGAGTGGGAGCTGGTTGCAGGCCAACCCGGCGAGTATATTATAAAGATGCCCTACTATGACGGAACGACCTCAAGTGAAAGCGTCTATGCGGAGTTTAAGGTAACAGTGTCTGCCAGGTTGCAACCTATGGAGATGCTTTCGGGCAACACGTTCAGCGGCAGCGTATTGATGGCAAGGCCTTCGGACAACCCCATAAGCAGGGAGTTAACCGCTCTGTTCACCACCGCAACCGATGATGGTGGCGAGACGATAGACGTAATCAATATCAGCGTTAACGGCAACACCTGCGTGTATACCTACGGCGTTGATAATGACGGTAACCTCGTCACCGCCTACTTAAGCGGCGTAGAGCCTACCGAAACTTCCTACAACTTCTCGTTCGCCATAAACGAAGCGGGAGATCTGGTCGTAACCCACGGCACGGGCTTTGGTCAGAATATGGAGGATATCGTCCTTACCAAGGTGGTTGCTTCGGAAAGTCAGTCTTAAAAATTTATAACTCAATTTTTTCCGTATAATTAAAAACTCAAATTTTTCCGTTCGGAAAGCAGACGGCGCAGCGAAAATTTTCGCTGCGCCGTCAGTCTTTGTCTGCATAAATATAGCTTTATACGCATAAAAAACCGTTAAGGAAATACGGCTTTACGTCAATATAAACTCTATTTTATTCTTTATTAGAAATAATTATATTTCGATAAAAAAATTTAATGTGAAATGTTATAAAAAAAATATGCATAAATGGTAAAATCTTTTGCAAAGTTGCGCTGATTATGGTAACATTATATAAGTATCAAAATAGGGTTATAGTCGGTTATTATGTAAAATTGCCGATAAGTCGTTAAAAAAATACGTGCTTTACGGCAATCCGAATTGATAAATGCAAACGGAGAATCGCATATGAATAAGTTTAAGAAAATTGCAATCGGTGCTTTGCTTGCGGCAAGTGCAGGCTGCCTTACCGTTGCGGCTGCAGGCCGCAGCAGTGAGCCCGATTACTTCAAGCTCACTTTTGAAGGCAAGGGGCTGGACTACGTGTTTCAGGGTGAACTTGCCCCTGAGAGCGGGGAGCAGTTTGTAAACGGTTACGTGGTAAGGTCGGGCCTGGAGGTCCGCTTTACGCTTGCCCTTTCGGAAAACACAGAAGGCACCCCCGTAGTTTTAGTAAACGGCAGCGAGATTACCGCCGACGAGAACGGTGTTTATTCCTTCATCATAGATAAGGAGAGCGTCGTATCGGTAACGGGTCTGCAGGAGAAGAAGGCAGTCACCTTCAGCCAGGGCGACTACTACAAATTTATCGGCGAGGACGGCAACGAGATTAAGAACGTCTCCGTCGTCAAGGGCGAGCAAGTCAAGTTTAAGGTATGGGTAAGCCCCTACATGTTGCCCGAATACAGCATAACCGCCAACACCGAGGAGCTTAAAGCCGATAGCAACGGTTATTACACCCTCGACGTCTCCGATAACACAACGGTGAACATCAGCGAGTTGATTCAGGCCGACTCCTTCATTGAAAGGGGTGACGGTTCGGGTACCGCAGACGACCCCTACATCGTTAAAGAGCCAATCGATATGTTCATGGTTGCCGCTCTTGTAAACAGCGAGTTCTACCTTACCTATTCAACTGCTTACTACAGGCTTGACGCCGATATCGATATGCAGGGTGAAAAGCTCTTCGTCATAGGCGACATGTCAAATTCCAACGCAATCTTCTGCGGAAGCTTCGACGGTAACGGACATAAGATAAGCAACTTCTATTTAACAGACGAGGTTATCGACCAGGAGACCTATACCGAAGAATACCTGCCCTATGTCGGCCTCTTCGGCTCGGTGGTGGCAACTACGGGCGGCCCTGCGGTTATTAAAGATTTAACTATCGAAGATTATAAATTAACCGTTCACCCCGTTTTGGCATCCTCAACCGAGCAGCAGTATATTTCAGGCTCGCTGGTGGCATACGGCATTGGCGTGCAGATTGACAATTGTCACGCTAAAAACGGTACGATAACCGCCCAGAACGACAGCAATAAGACGTGCAACGTCGGCGGTCTGGTCGGCGTGTTACAGTCTGCATACGACGGTTCGCGCAGCACCCCTATAACCTACGACGCATATCTGAACGGCTGTTCGGCCGACGTGACGATTAGCGGCAGCGGCGTTCTCTACTGCGTAGGCGGTGCCGTAGCTATGCTTGCAACTGCAGACACGCAGGCAATCGCATACGTCTCCAACACGGTTACAACCGGTTCGGTTTCAGGTACGATTTTCGTCGGCGGTATCGTGGGTAACCTTTCAAGGTTCTCCTCCGTGGCAAACTGCTATTCGTCCTCTGCGGTTACGGCAAGGAACACCAACAACACCGCAGGTATGGCGGAATTGGTCAAGAGTGCAAACGCGGGCGGTATCGTGGGCTATGCTGAAAACGACACGGTAATATCCGGCTGCTATTCTGCAAATACTGCTCTTACGGCGTCCTCTGCAAACAATAACAGCTATGCGGCTAAAGACAATATCTGCGCCAGGAAGGAAGCTGCTCTGTCCCAGGCAAGCGACGCTGCAGCCGTCGTTCTCTATAACAACCTTGCAAAGGCGGACGGCGCTTTATCTCAGCTCGGCTGGGCAGAAGCGGAGTGGGATTTAACGGCTGAAACCCCTGTATTTAAAGGCAATGTCAGGCGTACCGTTGCAGTAACGGTTAAACAGGAGGGGACAAGCTTATTTGACGCAAATATAGATTTATATGCTCCCGCACCCATCTACAGCTATTACGGCTTGGATATTGACAGATACGTCACCACGGCAGAGGGCATGAGCTGGGGTTATTACTTCGACGCAGCCCTTACCCAAAAGGTACCCGAAGGCTATATTCCTCTAACCGACGCCACGTTATACGTGGGTATTGCCGATTATTCAGAGGTAGAAGGCCAGTATTATTTAAACAAGACGGGCAGCAATACCTACGGTGTAAACGCATACTTCATGCTCGATGACGAGGGCGGTTACCTCTTCCGTGACGGCGGTTTAACCTACACGGGCGACTATTCCTACGACGGTGAGAAAATAACCCTCTACTACAGCTGTTTAGGCGCAATGGCGTTCACCGCAGACGAGACCAACGGTTCTTATGCAACCGTGGTTATGACTAAGACGGGAGACGGCTACAGTATCAACGGTAAGATATACGTAAGAAAGCTGAACTCAACTTCGGGCAGCTATTCCACCTCGCTTGAGGAAATAGCCTTTACCGCAACAAAGAAATCGGACAGCTTTGTATATGGCGAGTACACCAACTCCAACGACGCTACCTTAGTGTTAAAGGGGAACGGAACGGGTTCCTATACCGTTGGTACTAACGTAAGAGAATTGACCTTTACCGCTACGGAGAACGGTTCGTTGGCTAACTCCCTCAACCTGCCCATAACTGTTACGGACGGCAAGGTTACGGCGTTTATGAACAGCCCCGCTTCCTTGAAGGACGGCTTTGCAGGCACGTGGAAGACATGTACGGGTTCGTTAATCGAGTACGTGTTCGACGGCTTCGGCACGGTTAAGTGCGGAGGCGAGACTACCACCTACGAGGGCGAAGGTAACGCAGTTACTTTCACGCTCGGCGGTAAGACGGTTGAAGCTGTTTTAGAGGGTGACGCTCTCTATATAGACGGTATTGCCTACTATCTGTCAGACGGCTTCACGGGAGTCTGGACGGGTACTTCCGCAGTCGGCGGCGAGCGGTACGAACTGACGCTTGGCGGCGTCGGCATCGACGGCTATGGCAAAGCGGAGATAACCTACTATGCAGGCATAACGGGTACGGTAACGGGCCAGTATTCGGTTACCGACGACGGCGTAATGGTGCTTTACGTCGGCGACACGCTCTACGGCGAGCTTCAATATAATAAAGTCAAGGGCGTTGCGGAGGGTTCGTTCTTCTCCTTCAGCACCTACAATTCACGTAATGAAATAACCTACGTTTCCGCAGAATTTAAACTCTACGACCTGTTCAAGGGCGTATGGGAGTGCAATGCGGAAGGCATAAATAAGATTAACTTTACAGGCAGGACGGCGGGCGGCAGCAGTGCAACGGCTATCGTAACCTACACGAACGGCAAGATGGGCGAAGCTACCTATTCGCTTACTACAGCCGTTTCGGGCGTGCTTACCATAGACGGTAAGACCTATGACATGACTCTCGATGAAAAGGCGGTAATGATATCGCTCACCGCAGATAATGCGGATGCGGGCAGTCTCGCCCAGAAGGACGAGTGGAGCGGGGTAACCCTCTACGACGGCGAAACAAGCTACACCTTCGACGGCAGAAGCAACCTCGGCGGCATCGTAACCCTGTCCGATAAGACAACCCTTCCCTACGTATTGGCAGACGGCCTGCCCGTAATCGACGGCGTGGCGTTAACCGAAACGGAGAACGGCTTTATCTGGGGTGATAAGACTCTCAAATTCAATACGGGCTTTGCAAACAAATGGCTCATGTCGGGTAATAATATGGTGATAACCATAGGCGAAGTGGAGGCAGACTTCACTACTACGGTTAATGCAGAAGGATTGGTATTCCGTATGGATTACAACCCCGAACGCAACACGTTGACCTACTCGTATACGGACGGAAAGGGTGTAACCACGGTGATGACGATATCTCTCCAGGGCGGAAAGGAATTATCGCTTACCATCACGGGTTCAAGAAACAGCACCTATAGCTTCATAGCCGAAAGCGCCATTGATAACTGGATGGGAGAATACGTTGCAGAAGACGGTTCTTCCTGGACGTTCGACGGCCACGGTCTTTCCGAATACGGCAGCGGTGTTGCAACCTTTACCAACAAGAACGGTAAAAAGACGGTTTACAGCTACAGGCAGAACAGCCTCGGCCTTGTACAGATTTTAACGGGTACAAGCAAGGGCATGGTGTTCACCCAGGTTAAGACGGGCGGTTACAGCATGGACGGAGATACAAAATCCTACATCCCCGTTGACGCAGACACTCTGTACCTCACCCAGGTGCGTTTAAACGGCGAGTTCGTAACGCTTGACGGCGTGGGCAATTTGTGGAATGCGTCCAACGTCAGAACGGCTTATACCTACACCTATCTTACAACCTATTCGGGCGTACCTTACTTAGTGGTTAAGGACGGCGAAGGCACTAAGAGCCTGGCAACTATTACAAAGGCAGGCAGCATAAACGAGCTTACCCTCAACACCTTTGAAGTATGGACTCTGGCAGGTACCGATAAGCAGTATATCTTCATAGGCGGTGAAACGGGTACGTTATGGCTTGTTGACGGCGATAATTACGTAAGGGAATATTACTACGAGTCCGACAGTCAGTATGAGGTTCTCTTCTACTTGACCGATATGGACGAGAAGGAATATGAAATGACTCTTAACAAAAAGGAAAATACTTTCAAACTGGAAGAAGTAAAAGATGAAAATTAAGTCAAAAAGCAATTTAATTCGCAAAGCGGCGTGCCTTATGTTGACGGGTGCAATGTGCGCAACCTTTGTTGCGGGGCAGTTTGTGTCACACTCGTCTGCCGTAAGCGCTTCAACCGATAGTTCGGTTACGTCAAGCCAATCGCTCAACTTTTCCAACGCCAACGGCACGGTTAATTTAACCGACATTAAGTTCTCCAACTTCAGCGATAAGGTCTTTGAAGTCGGCTCTTCGGCCTCTTCGGACGCAAGTCAGACGATTATCGTGGGTTTTGACGGTGCTTCCATTATCGAGGGCGGCGATATCGACAAGATTAACGCCCAGAGGAAGGCGTTTTTAAAGGAGCTTTCGGCAAACGGCATAGAGTATGAGCTGAAGTACGCCTATACAAACGCTATGAACGGCGTTGCGATAACCGTACCCCTGTCAAGTCTCGCAACAATAAGGTCTATGGACGGCGTTTCCTCGGTTTCGCTGAGTACGACTTATTACCACCCTACCGAAATTGAGGACGGCGGCGGTTCGGGCCAGACCAACTACTCCAAGATCTATGCAAACGGTATTTACGATTCAAGCGAATACGTAGCGAACGGCATAGACGGCGCGGGTATGACGGTTGCCATTTTGGATACGGGTCTCGACTACACCCACGACGCCTTCAACCCCGCCAATATGAACGA
>JBJFAG010000201.1:0-2499 GCA_051887795.1 Candidatus Coproplasma sp.
ATTTCAATTAAAAAAGCCTGTTTTTCATCGAAAAACAGGCTTTTTTCGTGTGTTTCAGCCGTTTTTCTTGTTGGGCGTAATCTATTAAATTACCTTTGTTCTAAGTAAAAATATGGCTCGACAATCAACTTAAATTAGTTAAATTTGTTCTTCTCCGCACATGCTTTGAAATTTTGTAAAATCTCAAAAGGTGCGGTTTTTTCTTTGATTTTGGTAAATGTTTTGGTAAATAAAATTACCTCTAAAAGCGTTATTTCTCTTGGCTTCTTGGCTTATTCAGTAACACAGTTTTTTACCCTCTTTGAGTAAAAATTCGTCCGATAGGTCGGTATAGGTGTTGCCGAGTTCGCCAAGTGAATGTCCTACAAATTCGTCTCTCGCTACGGGTGCAACGTTGCATTCCTGACATCTTGTGTAGAAAGTAGTGCGCAAATCGTATAGCCTGCGGTCTGGGAAGATTTTACCAAATCTATCTCGCATTACTCTGACTGACGAGAATTTTAATTCATCTACGCCTTCAAGATAGGGATGGAGCAAAGGAGTAATGGGTATCTTCTTATACTCAATTTTCCCGTTCTTTCTCTTGCTGTTTCGTGCTTTGATGAATTGTCCTTCAATTACAGCAGTTTCGTACTCATTCGGTCTCATTCCCGTGTAGAGCGCAACCGCAAAGGAAAGCTCCTGCGGCGTTCCCTTAACTGACTCAAGCAACTTTAATTCTTCGTCTTTTGATAGTGCAGAGCCGTGTTCTCTCTCGTGCTTTGAGTGGAATACCATATCCATAGGATTGTTAACGAGAATGTTGTGCTTTATTGCCGCTTTAAAAATCATATTAAGTAGCGAGCAAACGTCGTCAACCGTTCTGCCCTTGCCCTCTGTTTCAATACGGTCAATAAGCTCCTGACATTGCTTGGGCGTAATCTTGCGTAATGCTGTGCTTTTAAAGTGAGGGTAGAGGTGGTTCTTGAATTGGTTAAGCGCAATTCGGTGTGTGCTTGGCGTAACCTTGCGTTTGTAGAAGTTTTCAAAGAAATAGTTTGCAAAGCTGTCAAAGTTGGTGGGAACAGCAGGGGCAGGACTTCCGCCGTTTCTGTCGGCTTCCTGTAACCGCTGAATAAATCTCCGTTTGGCTTCCTCTAAATTTGTTGATGAGGCATTTACGTTGTAGCCGTTTCTTCTGTAACGGATAACGTAACACCAATTTTTCTTGCCACTACGTATCTTGTGAACGTGTGCGGTGCAACCTTGCACTCTGAATTCTTTTCTGAAAGTTTTAGGCATTTTTCTAATCTCCTCTTCGGAGAACGAAATTTCCTGCGACTTTACTCCCGATTGTTCATTAGGTTGATTGTCTGTCTTTCCCGTGAGAGCGACCAGCTTTTCAAGCGTAATCGAATCAGCGGCAGCCTGTAAAACGGCTAATGCCTTTTCGTCGTTTTCGGTTGGTATCTCACGAATGGTTTTTAGTATTTGTCTTAATTGTTCCTGTTTCAAGTATTCTTATTCGAGACGGGCAATAGGAATTATTCCACGTCCTTATAGTTAAGAATACAATGTGCTCTTTTCAAAACTTTGTTCCTCCTTGTTTTTAGATTTTTTGTATTAACTCTCCTGTACAGAAAGTTAATACGATTATAGCTATTATTTTGTGGAAGTCAAGGCTATGACTTCATTTTGTGGTTATGAGTTGAAAAACCCTTTACCCATACGGCATATCGTTAAAGTAAATAAGTTCGTCGTATTCGTCGCCCTCTTCACGGTGAAACCGCTTTGCCTGTTCGGCGTTGGTGTTCTTGACAAGGGAATAGCTTTCGCCTCGAACCGCACCGTATTGCTCGCTGACTTTAGTATAAAAGTCCTCTTGCAGGTCTGAATACGAAGTTAAACCGCCACGCTGTTTCCAGAATTCCGAATGGCAGAGGCGTGGACTGTTAACGTTAAAACGACATCTGTACAACGGTAAGCCGTACTCGTCGTATTTTTGCAGTTTATTGCCGTTCTCACTTCTTTCCGAACTCATAACCTTAGAGTGCCATTTTTCGGTTACGGGCAGGTAGTAGATAAACAGATTTCGCCTGTTCGGCTCGGTGATTATTACAGCGCAGATAATGTTCTTACCCGTGTGGAGATAGCCTATTTTATCAATGGCGTAACGGTAACACTTGTGGAAGTATTCCTTTATGCTACGCTCATCTTCAAAGCCGTACCAGAACTCGCTGTTGCCGCCGAATTGCAGACATTCCAAAACTACGTTCTTGCCACGCTTATTGAACTGTGCGTTCAAGCTCTTTTTAGCATCAGCCCAAGCCTGTGCGGTTGAGCCATTCATACGCTTTAAGTACTCAATCTTAAATTGCTGTGCACAATCTTCAAGGTACTCATCAATTTCGGCAAGTCCGTCTGCGGTGTGCGTTATGACGGAAATAGTGGCGTGTTTCGGTCGTGGTATTCCCAAAGCTCGTTTATCGTCGGGTGTTTCGTCAACCATTTTGTTTGAAT
>JBJFAG010000202.1:0-2496 GCA_051887795.1 Candidatus Coproplasma sp.
AACTTCGAGGTTTAAAAAAATACTGCTCGTTATGATGGCTGCTAAACCCCGATTTTTAACGGAGCCTATTGACGAGATCAAGCAAAAATACGGCAGCGTCGTCAATTACTGCAAGTCCGAGCTTGGGGTTACCGACGAAGATATTGAAATAATGAAGGCTAAATATTTAGAATAATATATAATATGGTATAGACCAAAGGGCCCTGCGGCGTTTATTCAGAACGCCGCAGGGCCTTTTTAACTCTATTCAACGGTTACGGATTTAGCTAAATTTCTCGGTTTATCGGGGTTACGGCCTAAAAGAAGTGCAGAGCGGTATGCAGTAAGCTGCAACGCCACCGCAGACAGCATTATGGACAGGGGCGGCTTGCTCTCCGGTAAAAGCCACACCATGACCCTGCCCGAAAGCGATGAAGCCACCGCCGCAGAGTTGGTTAAAACTGCCACCTTTCCCCCACGGGATATAATCTGCTCCACCGTACTCTCGCTCTTGTCAGCAAACCGCTCGTCGCCTATTGTCAGAATGCTTAACGTCTCGCCGTCAACTAAGGCAAGGGTGCCGTGCTTTAGCTCCCCTGCAGGGTAACTGTCACTGAAGATATAGCTAACCTCTTTGAGTTTGAGCGATGCCTCCACCGCCGCACAATCGTCATACCCCCTGCCCAGGAAGAACACCGCCCTGCTCTTAACACAGCAGCTTGCAAGCTCTCCGCTTAAATCGTCTTTGAATACGTCGTTAAAACGTGATGCCACCTCTTTTAACTCCCCACACGCCTCTTTTGCCAACTCCGTTCCTTGGGCGAGAGCGGCGGTGAGATAGAGAGATGCCAGCTGGCCTAAATAGCTCTTTGTTGCAGCAACGCAGATTTCGGGCCCTGCGCATACGGGTATGACGGTATCGGCAATGCGCGTTATGGCAGAATAACCGCAGTTAGTCACCGCCGCCACCTTTGCGCCCAGGCGTTTGAACTCCTCCGCAACGCCAACCGCGTCGGCCGTCTCGCCGCTCTGGGTTACGACGATGAGTAAAGTATTGGCGGTAACGTTAAGCTTTTTATACCTCAGCTCGCTTGCCACCTCGGCATAACAAAAGACATTACAACGCTCTTCAAAGTATTTGACGGCCACGAGGGCGGCGTGGTATGCGGTCCCGCACCCCGTCAGAATTATTCTGTCCGCACCCGTTATCATTCCCCGCAGTTGAGGTAAATTTTGATTGAAAAACGCCTCTGTAGTATCGCAGACGGTGCGCTCTGCCTCGTATATTTCCTTGAGCATGTAATGGGGGTACTCACCCTTTCCCGTACTCAATTGCACCTGGGGAATAACCGTTGCAGACCGTTCTACTCTTTCAAGGTTAAAGTTGAAACAGTCAACCCCCTCGGCGGTGATTTTGGCAATATCGCCGTCCTGCAAAATGGTTACGCTGTTTACCGTAGGGGGCAGGGCAGGAATATCGCTGGAGAGGTATGCACCGTTTTTATCCACCCCCACCACGGCATTGCTCTTGTATTTAACGGCGATGATCCCCCCGAAGTCCTCACACAGCACGCCGAGCGCAAACGAACCCTTTAATTTTTTAACCGTCTCCGCCACGGCTTTGAGCAGATTGTTTAACGATTTTTCTTCGCACTGCGTATAGTAATAATTTATAAGCTGTGACACAACCTCGCTGTCAGTATCGGACATATACGTCTTACATTGGCCTTCAAATTCCCTTTTAAGCTCCCTGTAGTTTTCAATAATACCGTTGTGAACAATGGCGATTTTACCGCATACGTGTGGGTGAGCGTTTCGCTCGCAGGGGGCGCCGTGAGTCGCCCAGCGGGTGTGACCGATTGCTACCCTTCCTTTAAGGCTCAGGACAGCTTGCTCCAACCCCGCAACCCTGCCCTTGCGCTTGACTGCCGTCAGCTTTCCACCGTATAAAGCCGCAATGCCCGCCGAATCGTACCCCCTGTACTCCAACCGCTTCAAGCCTTCATAAACCTCGTTCGCCGCATTACCGTCCCTTAACGCCACACCTGCTATTCCGCACATAAACACCCCTTTAGTTGCGCTATGCGGCATACACCGCATAATTACCGCAATAATAAAGCATATGCGCTATGGGACAGATTAAGTTACTTTATTTTAAAATGCACGAAAAAAAATCGGCGTTTGACAACGCCGATTTTATAGATTGATTTTTACTAAGTAGGAGGGAATACCAAAGTGTTTTCTGCACTTATCTTGCCGCTGTAACTTCCGTACGCAGTGGCGCCGGGTTCGGTATTTGTTGACTTATTAGGAGGGAATACCAATGTGTCGACCGCACTTATCTTGCCGCTGTAACTTCCGTATGCAGTCACGCCGGGCTCGGTATTCGTTGACTTATACTGAACCTCAAGGCAATAAGTAACGGTGTTACTGTCCGAATCGGTATAGGTTCCGTAACCTGTTGCAGGACGATAGAAGTAGAGCAGAAGCAAATCCTTTGTGGTGAACGTGATTAAT
>JBJFAG010000203.1:0-2488 GCA_051887795.1 Candidatus Coproplasma sp.
CGATTACATATCACATATGTAATCAGATATATTTTAATATTTTGTTTGTAATTTGTCAATAACACAAATAACATTTGTGATATTTTTATTTCGGTGATTATATATGTTTTGCGAAATATTAAGAGATTTGCGAACTGCTGCAAATTTAACTCAAAAACAATTAGCTGAAAAATGCAACGTGGCTCAATCCTGCATTGCATTGTTAGAAAAGGGTAGATCGGAGGCAAATATTACAACTTTGATTGCTCTCGCTAAAGTCTTTGGCGTTTCAATTGATTACCTCGTAGGTTTGGAGGATGAGTTCGGTAATAAGATATCAACGGATACTATAGAACAAACAGCTATTATCTCTTCTGAAGAGCGAGAATTGTTATCAAAATATCGTAGATTAAACAACACAAAAAAAGAGCTAATTAAACAAACTTTAGATATCTTTATTAGAGAAAAATCTTGAAATCACATAAATTTTAAAGATTTATAAAAGCCAGCGGGTGCGAATTGATGTGAACCCCAAATGTTAAATACTCTTGGGGAATTTGCGGGTAGGTAGGTTAACTGCCTACCCGTTTTAGTTCCCTTTGATTTTTATGACACGTCGTACTGCGGGAGACGGATTGCCCCTATAAACTTGTAGATGATTTTCACTTCTTGCATTTTTCTGTCCGCGTACCATTCCGTTTCGGATATAATGATTTTCTCCACGAAACTGTTGAGAATTTCGGGCGTCAGTTCCCGTATCTCGGAATAGGTCTTTACCATTTTAAGGAACTTAGACAGTTTTTCTTCGTCCTGCTCGGAATCGGTCAGGCTCCGCTTTAAATCCTGCATCTGCCTTTTTAATTCTTGCCCTTCGTCCTCGTAGGATTTCACAAGAAAATCAAACCTCTCGTCTGTAATTCTGCCGTTTACGTTATCCTCGTAAAGTTTGCGGATAATCCTGCCGATTTCGTCTTGTCGGTCGCTAAGCCGTTTCAACTCGGCTTTCGCCCTCGCCTGAAACTTTTCCGTTTCTTTTTTCGATCCCGACAGATATTCGTCCACAAACTCCTTTTCGTGTAAAATAACGTATTCGCAAACCTTGTGCAAATCGCATTGTACAACCCGTTCGAGGTCGGATACCAAAATCCGATGACTGCTGCACAATCCTTTTTTCTTCTTGCGATAGGTAGCGCAGGTGAAATTATCCATATTCCTGTGCTTTGCCACCCGTTGAATGGTAAGCCTGTTTCCGCAGTCGGCGCAATAGAGTAACCCCGAAAACATATTCGGCTCGTTGAATTTCGTGTATGCCCGTTTGGTCTTTCGCATTTGTTGTATCGTTTCAAAAGTCTTTCCGTCTATGATCGGCTCTTGGGTATTCTCGCAGATAACCCATTGGTCTTTGGGTAAACGCACCTGTTTTTTATTCTTGAACGACTTTTTGGTCGTCTGAAAGTTTACCGTATGACCTGCATAGGCGATCTGATCGAGAATGCTTTTTACGCTTGCAACGCTCCATATTTCGGGAAATTCGCTTAATCGGTGGATTTTTCTGCCGCGATGAAGATTGTATAACTGCGGCGTTTCAACTTTTTCTTCCGTCAACTTTCTTGCGATTTCCGGCATACGCATTCCGTCCACGAACATCTGAAAAATTCGTTTCACCGTTTCGGCGGCTTCTTCGTCGATGATCCATTTTTCCTTATCGTTCGGATCTTTTATATATCCGAACGGGGGATTGGTAGAAAGGTGTTTGCCCGAATTGCCCTTTGCCTTGAATACGGCGCGGATCTTCTTGCTCGTATCCTTTGCGTACCACTCGTTGAACACGTTCTTGAACGGCGTTAAATCGTTTTCCGTCTGTACGTTGCTGTCAACGCCGTCGTTCACGGCGATAAACCGCACGTTGCAGTTCCCGAAATAAATCTCCGTGTAATAACCGACCATTATGTAATCTCTGCCGAATCGGGACATATCCTTGACGATAACCGTCCTGATTTTTCCTTCTTCCACGTCCGACATCATTCTCTGAAAGTCGGGGCGGTTGAAGTTCGTTCCCGAATAGCCGTCGTCCACATAAAACTCGGTGTTCGTAAAGCCGTGTACTTTGGCGTATTTTGCAAGCATTTCCTTTTGATGAACGATACTGTTGCTGTCGCCGACGAGTTCATCGTCTTTGGAAAGGCGACAGTAGAGAGCGGTGACATCACCTCCGTAATTGTAATTTCTGTTTTTAATCGCTATTTGTCCTAACATCTTACTTACCTCCGTTAAAAGGCAAACAGCGAGTTCGTTCCGTTTGTTCCCTTATCATCCCGTCTTTTCGGCGGGATATAAGTCTTTTCATAATATCCAGCGGCGTATCCGTCGCATTTTTCATTTCTTCGGCTACGACGACGTACGTCTTGTCGCCGATAACGTGGTATTCTACCCGCTCGTATGGCAGGTTATTGTTTTTCGCTTGGTTTTCCGTAATTTTAATCTCCTTATCATTGATTTCAATTACGCA
>JBJFAG010000204.1:0-2481 GCA_051887795.1 Candidatus Coproplasma sp.
AATTGAAAAAGTTACACAGCGGAGACTTCAAGCAAATGCTCATCGCCGAGTTCGGCGAAACATTTAAAACTCAGGAATTTGAAAAGTTCTGCGCCGACCACGGCATAAAATACAGCAACTGCACCTGGTCGTAAGCTATTGTGTGGTTGTCTACTGGATAATACAGTAACAACTCAACAGCGGTGCCGAATTATCTTCGGCGCCGCTGTTATTATAGGCAAAATCTATTTGCTAAACATCGGGGTATGTGGTATAATAATCGCTGTTGCAATTTGTGTATACTTCAAGATGTTCTTTTGTATTCACAAGTTTTTAGTTGAACGGAAAAACCACTCACTACGACAAACAACCAAACAGATAAGCAACAAAGGAAAGTAAAAACAAATTTGCGCTATGGATAATTTTAAGCGTTTATTATCATCAAAATATTTCCCGTTTATTACCGCAGTTGTCGTAGTTTCGTGCTATTACCTATCGTGGGATATGGTGGCAATCTGGTACTTAGGGCTCTGTATCTTTGCCATTTTAGTGTTCCTTGACGACATCACTCCATTAGTTCATGTGTTCCTGTTTATGAACATAATGATTAGTTGGAAGAACTCTCCATCGCAAACTGCAGGGAACTCCGACTATTATTTTCAGCCTGCCGTACTTGCACAGATAGGCTGTATAATCGGCATATTAATTATTGCTATCATAATCAAAACGTGGATAAGTATAAAAAAAGGCAACTTTAAACTTACACCAACCTTTTGGGGGTTGTGCGCCTTTGCCGTAGCAATGGTGCTAAACGGTATATTCAGTAGCGGATATAACGTAATGAACCTTGTCTACGGCATATTTATGGCGTTCTTCTTTTTAGGTATATTCGTCCTCGGCAGTGCCAATATCAAGGTCAACAGTCAGACGTTTGAAAAGGTTGCCTGGGGCTTTATTGCCCTGAGTATATGCCTGGTTTTAGAGCTTGCAATAGCATATGCAACCTACGACGGCTTAATTGTCGACGGGGAAATTAACAGGTATAAACTGATGTTTGGCTGGGGTGTTTATAACACTATGGGTATGTTATTTACCATCTCATTACCATCGGCTGCATACCTTGCGATTAAGTACAAACACGGCTGGTTATTCACTATATACTTAGGTATTCTTGTTGCCTGTTCGTTTTTAACTATGAGCAGACAGACGATGCTGGTCGGTTCTATCATAGCTGTATTATGCTTTATAGCAATCTTAGTCAAGGGTAAATACCGTTTAGCACATTTGGGCGTAATTTTAATTTGTCTGGCTATTTGTGGAGTTTTTGTTTATTTATACTTCGACACCATTAAGGCAACACTTTCTAAGCTTGCAGATAATTTCTTGAGCGGTAGCGGCAGGACGGATTTGTGGAAGTTAGGGTTAGAATATTTCAGCACAAGCCCGTTCTTCGGGGTGGGCTTCTTTGTGCCTGTTAAAGGCGATCCTGGTTTTACAGGGTTAGACATAATACCTAAAATGTATCACAATACTGTTATACAATTGCTTGCAACGGGCGGCTTAGTAGCGCTTGCAACTTACTCGGTTCACCGTGTTCAAACCGCAATATCATACTTTGTGAATCCTTCTTTAGACAGGACATATATAGTAATTACTATCCTTGCTTTATTGCTCTTAAATCTTTTGGATAACCATCTGTTCTATATCCTGCCTACGCTTGTCTATAGTATGCTTGTGGCAGTTTTGATTAATTCGGAAGAATTTCCGCCAATGGAGTATAAAATTTAATAAATCTGTGCGGTAGACGTATTTGAGGTGGTCTACCGCATTCTTTTTGTTGTGTTTTGGGAAATTTTAACATTTTTGTAAAATTCGGGTTAAAATAGCCTTTTGCATTTAAAAAAAATTTTTCGTTAAGGCATATTCGGGGGTGTAAAAAAATTGGGTGGCATATATGCCTTAACCAATTTTTTTTGGTTTGCGACCAACCATAATAATTTGTCGAAAAAGTCAAAAAAGTTTGTTGACAACAACTACATATTATGATAATATTTTTACGTTAAATTAGAGCTATTATATATTAGAGCTATTATATAAGAGCTATTATATAATAGATTAAATGATGGCTTTTAGATCGAAAAACTATGAGGAGGACGCATATATGACCGTTTGTGCAGTAGCTGTAGTGTGCATACTGTTATTGACAGCAGCGATTGCGTTTCTCCACCGCCGTGAAAGTGCTAAGGACATATTCAAGCACATACGCAAAATGACCAAATGCGTTTTGTTGGTTTCGGCAGTGTGCTTGGTTGGCGTTATAGTTCTATCGTCTACTTTCTCGTATACCAGCGACTATTTAAAATCTCTTCTTTCGGTTGAATTTATGACCGAAGTCAGGGAAACGCTACGTGAGATATTCGGCACGGAATCGGTATTTACCTCCTTGCAGATGCTCGGCGCATGTTCGCTGTTTGTATGTAGCTTCACGGTCTGTACTTTCTG
>JBJFAG010000205.1:0-2461 GCA_051887795.1 Candidatus Coproplasma sp.
CAGATTACTTAAAGAAAATCAACAACAGAATAACCCTTTTCGGTGCAATCTATCTCACAATGGTAGCATTGATTCCCTCGATTTTATCGGTTATTCTTTCAGCTTGCGGACTTTCAGTTGACTTGATAAGCGTATTCTCCACCACCGGTATCCTCATCGTAGTATCCGTTGCTCTGGAGATCGACAAGCAGCTTCAGTCTCAGTTGATGATGAAGAATTATAAGAAGGGCTTCCTTAAATAATTCTCTTCATATAGGCGTTGCATTTCGGCGTTATCTTAGGGTTCCCACAAAAAAAGGTTTTTGTGGGAAGAGGAGCCGCAACGAAGCGAAGTTGCGGTTTGAGTTTTACTCAAATGGCATAAAGCGTAGTTTGCGGCGACGAGCCACCTTGGTTACTTACGCTTAGTAAGCTCCCTGCGGTCGAAACTTAAGCGCCTTGAACTGCTCGCTTCTCTGAAGAGAGATGAGCTTGGCTCTTTGCAAATTAACTTTGCAAAGGGGATATCAGAGTAGCATAACGGTTAAAGAGTAATGTGCAAGTAATAAGAGTTATCTGGTTTCTTGCACAAAACTCATTCCCGTAATGGGGTAATAATATTATGAATATAGTTTTGTTGGGTGCGCCCGGTGCCGGTAAGGGTACGCAGGCAAACTTAATAGAAAGTCAGTTCAATCTCGTTCACGTTTCTACGGGTGACATCTTCAGGGCAAACATCAAGGGCGGTACGCCCATCGGCAAGCTTGCAAAGAGCTATATCGACGCAGGCAAGCTCGTACCCGATGAAGTCACATGCGAAATCGTTAAAAACAGACTTGCTGAGGAGGACGTAAAGTCGGGTTATATGCTCGACGGGTTCCCCCGCAATATCTTCCAGGCAGAAGAGCTGGATAAATTCGCCCACGTCGATTTGTGCGTTAACATCGACGTTGACGTCGCCCTGCTTATGGAAAGAATTTGCGGCAGGCGTATGTGCCGTTGCGGTGCAACCTATCACGTCTCTACCTTGAACGGTGCTACCACCTGTGCAAAGTGCGGTCAGCCGTTATACACAAGGGACGACGATAACCCCGAAACCGTTCAAAGCAGATTGGATACCTACTTCTCGGAGACTGCACCCCTTATCGACTATTACAAAAAACAGGGTAAGCTGTTTACCGTAGAAAGCGGTAGGCTCTCCCCCAATGAAGTTTTTGCGATTATTGCCGAAGAGCTCGGCAAACGTTCGGGTAAGTAATGGTTACCATTAAGACAGCGCAGGAAATCGAGTTGATGCGTGAGCCCTGCAGGATCGTCAAGGAGACCTTGGAGTACGTTGGCAAGCACATTCGTGCAGGCATGACTACCAAGGAAGTTGACGAGCTTGTCTATAAGTATATCACGTTAAACGGCGCTATCCCCTCCGAGCTCGGCTACTGCGGTTACCCCGCAAGCTCGTGCGTGTCGGTGAACGAAGTGGTCGTTCACGGCATTCCCGGCGACAGGATTATTCAGGACGGCGATATCGTCAGCGTTGATATAACCGCCGAGAAGAACGGCTTCCAGGGCGATGCATGCAGAACCTATCTCATCGGCAACGTATCCGAAGAAAAGCGTAAGCTTGTAAAGGTTACCGAAGAGTGCTTTTTCAAGGCGATAGAAAACCTTAAGGCAGGGACTCCCCTATACGATATAGGCTATGCAGTGCAGACCCATGCGGAGAGCCACGGCTACGGCGTCGTCAGGGCGTTGACAGGCCACGGTATCGGCAGGGAAATGCACGAGGACCCCTCCGTACCCAACTACGGAAGAAAGGGAACGGGTATGAGGCTTAAGGCCGGTATGACCATCTGTATAGAACCCATGATTAATATGGGTACGTACAAGGTTATCTTTGATAAGGGAGACGGTTGGACGGTGAGAACGGCAGACAATATGCCCGCCGCTCACTATGAAAACACCGTACTCATCAAAGAGGACGGCGTGGAAATACTTACCCTTTAAGGTGTTATATGAAAGTTTCCGAGCCCCGTTTGGGCGGAATTGTGCAAAGCCTGCAAGGGCGGGATAAAGGCAAACTGTACGTCATATGCGGCATTGAAGCAACGCATCTTATGCTTGCAGACGGTGTTGTAAGGACCAAAGCCAGTCCCAAGCGCAAAAACGTTAAACACGTCTATTTATTAAATAAAACCGTCGCTGAATACGGCGTAGCTTATCCCTGGGATAAGTCGTTCGATTGCAAAGCGGCGTATGCGTTAAAGCAAATAAAAGCGGAGTTAAATTCGCAAATCAAATCGGAGGATTAAGATTTTGTCTAAAGACGACGTAATCGAGGCTGAAGGCAAGGTAATTGAGTGCTTGCCCAACGCAACATTTAAGGTTCAACTTACCAACGGCTATGTTATAACCGCATATATTTCCGGTAAACTTCGCCTCAACTATATCCGTATAATCGAAGGCGACAACGTTAAGCTGGAAA
>JBJFAG010000206.1:0-2460 GCA_051887795.1 Candidatus Coproplasma sp.
AAGGGGTTCGGTAACCAACGTTAACGAAAATCCCGGCAAGCTTAAAGAGATTGCCCTCGCTTGTGAAGAGATAGAGGACGGCAAAATCATCTCTGTAAAGGACTAAGGCGTTATCAGCGAAGTGAGCCCACCCGTTCTGGGTGGGCAAAATTATTAAATTAAACCATACCTGAATAGCTATGTATGCAAAGGTTATCGTAGACATTGCCCACTCGCAGGTGGACAGGGTGTTTGAATACTCCTGCCCCGATGAAACGACTGCGGGTTGCAGGGTTAAAGTGCCGTTCGGCGGTAGAATTATTGAGGGGTTCGTGATAGGCGTAAGCGATACCCCGTCCTTTGCTGCACAAAAAATCAAGCCCATAACCTCTCTGTATGACGAGCTTCCCGCTTTAGTCCCCGAATGTTTTGCGCTTATGGAGAGCATAGCTCTGCGCTACAGGGTGCCAAAGGCAGCGTCGCTGAGGCTGTTTTTGCCCTCCGAGATGAGGCTGGGTAAGGTCAACGAGGTCTATCAGAAGTATATACGCCTCTGCGGCGATATATCGCAGATAGGTAAAGGTGCAAAAAAGCAGGCGGAAGCGGCACGGATTTTAACTGAGGGCGACGCCGATTACACAGCCTTGTGCAACACGTGCGGCAGGGCTGCCGTAAACGCACTGGTGGAAAAGGGCATTGCCGAAATTTATAAAGTCAAACGCAACCGCACCCCCATGACGGGCGAGGGCGCCCCCTTCGAAAAGAGGGTCTTAACCCCTGCCCAGACTTCGGCGCTGGAGTATATCGAGAAGTCGGATAAACGCGTACAGCTCATACACGGTGTGACGGGCAGCGGTAAGACGGAGATATATTTAAACATAATCGCAGACCAATTAAAGAGGGGTAAAACCGCAATATTTCTGGTGCCTGAAATCTCGCTTACCCCGCAGATGCTCGGCCAGCTCCGTTCACGGTTCGGGTCGGAGGCGGCAATTATGCACAGCGGACTTTCGGCCGGGGAGCGGTTTGACGAGTGGTGGCGGCTGCGCTCAGGAGAGGCTAAGATAGCCATAGGCGCCCGCTCTGCAATCTTTGCACCCCTTGAAAATATAGGCGCCATCATCATAGATGAGGAGCATGATTCTTCGTACCGTTCGGAGACGGCTCCCAGGTATTCGACCATAGATATAGCCGCGATGCGTGCAGAATACAACGGCTGTAAATTGATTTTAGGCAGTGCAACTCCCTCGGTTGAAAGCTATATATCTGCAATCGAGGGCAAGTACGGGCTGGTTACGCTCACCGAGCGGATTAACGGCAAACCCCTGCCCGAAATAATTATTGCCGATATGCGTAAAGAGGTTAAAAGGGGTAACGTCTCCAACCTCTCCAGGGCGTTGAAGGAGGAGTTAAATCAAACCCTCTCTTCGGGCAATCAGGCCATAATCTTTTTAAACCGCAGGGGGTACTCCCAGACGGTTATTTGCGCCGACTGCGGTTACGTCGCCAAGTGCGAAAACTGCGACGTTAGCTTAACCTACCACAGCGAAGAGAACTGTTTAAAGTGTCACTACTGCGGTGCGAAGTACCGTATGCTCCCCGCATGCCCCGACTGCGGAGGTAAGCACCTGCGCTACAGCGGTACGGGTACGCAGAGGGTGGTTGCCGAAATCAGGGAGCTGTTCCCTCAGGCAAAGGTCATTCGAATGGATAACGACACGGTGTCGGGCAAGGACGGCCACTACAAAATTTTGAAGAGTTTTTCCGAAAAGCAGGCAGATATCCTGGTGGGAACGCAGATGATTGCCAAGGGACACGACTTCCCTTCGGTAACCCTGGTGGGTATTTTAGACGCAGATATGAGCCTGCATTTCTCCGACTACAGGAGCGGGGAGAGGACCTTTCAGCTAATAACCCAGGTTGCGGGCAGAAGCGGCAGGGCGGGGGCGAAAGGTAAGGTAGTATTACAGACCTATTCACCCGAAAACTATATACTCCGCTATGCGATAAACTACGACTATAAGGGCTTTTTCGATAACGAGGTCAAGATGCGTAAGGCGGCATTATTCCCCCCGTATTCGCTTATATGCCGTGTTATGGTCGTTGCAGACAAGGACGAGAGTGCGCTTGAGGCATTGAAAAAGGTCTACCTTGCAATCGAGGAGATAAGAAAGAGCGATGCAAACGAGTTTATCTTCCTGAACAAGATGCACTCACCCATTAAAAAAATTCAGAACAAAGTCCGTTATCAGGTGCTGGCAAGGCTAAAGACGGACAAGTATTTAAAGGATATCTACGATATTGCGGTATCGGCTTCCAATGCAGACGCCCTCGTCTACGTGGAGGAGAACCCCGTAAATCTATCATAAAAAATCACCGAGAGGTTTAAAAATATGGCATACAGATACGTAGTTCAGATTGGCGACGAAAGACTTAGAAAGAGTTGTGAAGAGATCAGAAAGTTCGATTCCGAGCTTTGGG
>JBJFAG010000207.1:0-2459 GCA_051887795.1 Candidatus Coproplasma sp.
CAATGCACTTACTTCCCAAGGTACAGGTTGACATCGTAGTATCCACGGTAGATCCTAAGTTAGTTGTTGCAGTTGCCGAAAAGGTACTCAACGACGGTAAGGTAGGTGCAGGTAAGATATTCGTAACCGACGTAGAAAACGTTATGAGAATACGTACGGGTGAAACGGGCGTAGAGGCACTTGACAATAGCAAGTAAAATTGTGATAAGGGGTGTATAACTAATTGGCAAGGTGTGGCGTTTGTGCCGAACCAAGCAAAAAATTATTATGCACGCAGAGGCGCATAACGCCTGTACTTAATATAGCACACACTGCTCTCTCATAGAAAGGGGAAGGGGCGGAACGCAATGTTCCGTCCTTTCTTCTTGCGTTGCAAACGCTGCAGGGCATCTTAATTGTCTTTGGCTAAACTCCGTTTTTATAAATCGGGCGGCAACGGCTGACTGTTAACCGTTTTTAATAACCCTGCCTCAAACCTAAGGCGAATGTTATAACCATAATTTGTCTGGGTATAAACATTACTTATATATAGTATAATTAATTGCTTTTGTTGTCGGTTTGACTATAGTTAAAGGTTATTTTATAATATTATACAGATAAAATTTATATTTATACATTTTACATACCGCAGCGCACCGCAGAGTGCGGAAGCGGAATATCTATGAGAGGTAAGAAAGATGAACTCACGTGATTTAAACGTAAATTCAGGACCCTTGGAGGGTGAAGTCCGTATACCTTCAGGCTGTGCCGTAAGCGCCATAATCGACAGAAGCGGCAAGCGTATGACGGGTGCGGATATCATCAAATCCATTGCTACCATGCACGACCGTTCCAACGGTTTAGGCGGTGGATTTGCAGGTTACGGCATCTATCCCGACTATAAGGATTGCTATGCCTTCCACCTGTTCTACAACGACTTCTCCTGTAAAAAGGAGACGGAGGATTTTTTAATTTCCCACTTCGAAATTGTCTACTCCTCCGAGATGAAGACAAGAAAGACAAAGGGGATTGTTAACGAGCCTATAATCTATCGTTATTTCCTATCCCCTCTTTCAAAGAGGCTTGCAAACTCGCTGTTGGACGAAGAGCAGTACGTGGTTAAATGCGTTAACAAGATCAATGCGGAAATTAACGGTGCATTCGTCTTTTCCAGCGGTAAGAACATGGGTATATTCAAGGGCGTAGGCTTCCCCGAAGATATCGGTAAATTCTTCCTTTTGGATGAGGAATACGCGGGATATATGTGGACTGCACACGGCAGATATCCGACCAACACCCCCGGTTGGTGGGGCGGTGCGCACCCCTTCGGACTGTTGGACTACTCCATAGTGCATAACGGCGAAATCTCCTCCTACGACGCTAACCGCAGATATATAGAGATGTTCGGTTATAAATGTACTTTGCAGACGGATACCGAGGTTATAACCTACATCATAGATTACCTTATAAGGGTTAAAAAGCTGACCTTGCAGGAAGTTGCAAAAGTCATCTCAGCTTCATTCTGGTCGACAATCGAGACCAAGAGCGACGAGGACAGGAGGGAGGAAGAGTTTTTAAGAAAGGCATTCCCTTCGCTGTTGATCAACGGACCGTTCTCCATAATCTTCGGCTTCAACGGCGGACTTATGGCGCTGAACGACAGATTAAAGCTCCGTTCCATGGTCTGCGGAGAGAGGGGCGACAAGGCATACATTTCCTCCGAAGAGTGCGGCATCAGGGTAATCGAACCCGAACTTGACAAGCTCTTCTCACCGACAGGCGGTCAGCCCGTCATATACTCGCTTAAAGATGGGGGTGAATTATAATGGATACTTTTATTCCTGCTGAATATGAAGTGGTACGCAACCCCGATCTTTGCATTGGCTGCAGGGTATGCGAAAGACAGTGCGCTAACGGCGTACACAAATACGATAAAGATTTGGGCAAGATGATTGCAGACAGCACTAAGTGTGTTAACTGTCACCGCTGCGTCTGCCTCTGCCCTACTCACGCATTGAAAATAGTAAAGAGCGACGACACCTACCGCCTTAACGCCAACTGGTCCATGCAGACCATGAACGAGGTGTACAGACAGGCTAACTCCGGCGGCGTTCTGCTCTCGTCAATGGGTAACCCCAACGACTATCCCGTCTATTTCAATAAGATTTTAGTCAACGCGTCGCAGGTAACCAACCCGCCCATCGACCCCTTGAGGGAGCCTATGGAAACGGTTGTGTACCTCGGTAAAAAGGACGTTGAGATAAAGAGGGACATTCAGGGCAGGCTTGTAGATACGATGACTCCCCAGTTAAAGCTTACAACCCCCATTCTGTTCTCGGCAATGAGCTACGGCTCCATCTCCTACAACGCACACGCCTCTCTTGCAAGGGCAGCGGAGGAGCTGGGTATTTACTACAACACGGGTGAAGGCGGTCTGCATAAGGACTTCTATAAGTACTCCAAAAACACCATAGTTCAGG
>JBJFAG010000208.1:0-2450 GCA_051887795.1 Candidatus Coproplasma sp.
ATTAGGGCTCATAAGCCGGAAGGAATCGAAACCAAAAAGGCGCATATTATAGGCGGTGGAATTGCAGGACTTGCCTCAGCGGTCTTTTTGATTGACGACGGATATATGGACGGTAAGAACGTAACCATTTACGAACAACTTCCCGACGTCGGCGGCTCGATGGACGGTGCAACCAATCAGCATGGATATACCAGCCGAGGAGAAAGAGAACTTGAACCTAATATGGAATGCCTTTGGTATCTTTGCTCAAAAATCCCTTCGCTTACAGAGCCTGGGCGTACAGTTCTGGAAGAGACGGTTGATGCTAATAGGGAGTATAAAATCTATGCAAATCGCAGGGTTTTATATAAACAGGGCAAAAATTACGAAGAGATTTCCGATTTTAAGATGTCACCCAAGTTATCTGCAAAGATGATTGAAATGATGACCGTTCCCGAAGAGGAAGTCGAAAACGTTTCAATAGAAGAGTTTTTCGGTGATACAGCTGAAGAACTCTATCAAAGCAGTATGTGGATATGTTTCCACTCAATGCTTGCCTTTAAACACTATCATAGCCTGATTGAGATGAAACGTTATATGATTCGTTTTATTCACCATTTGCCCGGTATTGAGCATTTGAGAGGACAAGTTGAACTCAAATGGAATCAATACGACGCTTTAATCAAGCCCATCAAAGTATGGCTTAAAGAAAGAGGCGTAAATATGATTTGCGATTGCACGGTTTACGACCTTGATATGGATAAAAAGGCAAATACCGTTACTGCAATTAAAGCAAAATCACAGGGTAATGAAATGGCAATTGAAGTTGCCGAAAGCGATATTGTCATATTGACTTTGGGTTCTATGACGCAGAACAGCTGCATGGGCGATAATAAGACGATTGCAGTAACTAACCGAAACGATAAAAGCAGGGGATTATTTACAGTTTGGGAAAACCTCGCTTTAAAGGACAAAAAATTCGGTAACCCTGAAAAATTCATATCGGATATAGATAAGACCAAGTGGATGAGCGTATTCCCTACCACCAAAGGTTACCCCGAATTTCATAAGCGTATGCGTAAGCTGCTTGACAGCAAAGAGGGTGGTTCGTCAGGTGCAGTAACAATTCTCGATTCGAATTGGGAGATATCTTTTGTATTATACGGAAAATATTTCCCCGATCAAGCCGATGACGAGCAGGTTTTCTGGTTTGACGGACTGTACGGAGAAAGAAATGGTAATTACATTAAAAAGCCAATGGCGGAATGTACAGGTGAAGAAATCTTAACCGAGTTTTTATATCACCTTGGAATGTTGGATATTAAGGACGAAGTGCTTTCCCATACCTACGTTTCCACCTGTATGATGCCATATATCACCTCGCAATTTATGCCGAGAGCAATTAAAGACAGACCTTTAGTTCAACCCGAAGGATGCACTAATCTTGCACTTATCGGTCAATACGTAGAACTTCCCGGCGACGTAGTATTCACGGTTGAAACGTCTGTCAGGACGGCAATGATGGCGGCATACGGGCTTTTAAAACTTGACCGCCCCGTTGCTCCTCTCTACACGCCCCATTACGATATAAGAATAGTTGCAATGTGTCTAAAGAAAATGCTTGGCACGGACAAACTTAAAAAATCGGATTTACCCCCGATTAACCCTTTAAAAATGAACAGCGAAATAGAAAAGCTTTTACAAGCAATAAACTCTATTCCCGTTGTAAACGACGACGATATAATCTATTAAATATTGAAAAGAAGGAAACAGAATTGCTTGCACAAAAGCAAGTGCTTATCGACGCAATAACAAATAAATAAGGAGAATTTACAATGAAAGTTTACGATTTAAAATACAATGCGAAAGCTCCCGAAGGAATTGAAAAGAGAAGGGCGTATATCATAGGCGGAGGTATTGCAGGGCTGTCTGCGGCGATTCACCTTGTAGATGAAATACATATGCCCGGTGAAAACATTACGATTTTTGAATCAAGCAAGGATATAGGCGGCTCAATGGACGGTTGCGGCAACGCAAAGACGGGCTATTTGTGTCGAGGAGAGCGTGAGCTTGAACCCAATATGGAATGTCTTTGGAATATCTGTTCTAAAATTCCTTCGTTGAGGAACGAGGGCAGAACTATTTTAGACGACGTGTGGGATTACAACTATGCTCATCCTCTGCATGACGAGCTGAGGCTTGTGGTAAAGGGTAAATCAATCGACTGCCACGACTTCACCATGGATGAGAAGTGCAGTGAGGCTATGCTTAATATTCTCTTCTGCGACGAAAAGGAGCTTGAAGGCAAGTCCATTGCGGACGTGTTCCCCGAAAGCTTTTTCCACACCAATCTCTGGCTCACCTTCCACAATATGCTTGCGTTCAAGCAGTATCACAGCGCAATAGAGGCAAAGAGGTATTTCCGCAGATTTACCCACTTTATGCCCGAAAGCGACTATCTGCACGGCATA
>JBJFAG010000209.1:0-2426 GCA_051887795.1 Candidatus Coproplasma sp.
TTTGCCTGAATCTGTTGACTACAACACTTTTTTGTTGTCGGCGCCAGGCGTGGTTACAATGACCTTTTGCGGCGTAATGATAAGTGCGCCCTTTGCAGTGGCTGCACCGTTAAACATTTTTTCAACCATTGCTTTAAATTGTTCAACTGTTTTGCCTTCTGTCAAATAGACTGCCGTTCCTTGAATCTGATAGCCTTCCAAAGTATTAGCGTCGTAAACCGAAACGGCAATTTTACCGCCGTTCATCTTTACGTTTTTTAAGGTGGTGTCAAGGAATACGTCGCCAACCGCCAGCTTGCCGTCGTCAGTTACAAACTTGAATGCGACGGGAACGACGTTAGGGTCTCCGTTTGCACAGGTTGCCAGATCCCACATGCTCTTTTCAAGTACTCTTAATACATGGTCGTTTAACATATAAAAACCTCCGAATTAGATTTACGCATTTGCGATGATTGAATTATATGTTGTCAGCTCAAAAATAGCAATATATTAGCAAATTTATAAGTTACTAATAAATTTAATAGTAACTTGAAATTGACGAAGTTTAATATATAATAAAAATAAAGGATATATTTGGAGATAAAGGATATGTATCAAAAAAAATTAGAAAAAGATATACGCTGCCCGTTAGAATACGGTTTAGAAATATTCGGAGGGAAGTGGCACTCAAGGATAATCTGCGTTTTGGCTGCTAAAAATGTTTTGCGCTACAGCGAACTGAGAAAAGAAATGGGTAACATCACTGACGCTGTATTAGCGTCTTCTCTAAAGGATCTGATTGCAAACGACATCGTAATTCGCCAGTCTTACGATGAAATTCCTCCCCGTGTTGAATATTCGCTTTCCGAAAAAGGAATATCCGTTGTGCCTATTTTGCAGAGCATCTGCAAATGGTCGGGACATTTTTATAAAGAGGAGAATGATAATACAATGATTCAATGTCGAAAATGCGATTATCGCTAAAACATTGCGCTAATTAATTTAATAGTATCTTGTATTTGCCAAATACCTGTGCTAAAATCAACGGCGAAATTAAAACGGAGGTATTAAAATGGCGGAAAAATGTTCTCATAACTGTTCGGAATGTAGTAGCGACTGCAATGAACGAACTGCTCTTAAGAGTAAATCGGAAAAACAGAACGTCAAATCGTCGGTAAAAACGGTTATCGGAATTGTAAGCGGTAAAGGCGGCGTCGGGAAATCACTAATTACAGCATTGTTGGCGTCAGGTATGCAGAAAAGAGGATATCGGACTGCTGTACTTGATGCAGACGTTACGGGACCGTCTGTTCCTAAGATGTTCGGTGTTAAGGGAAAATCAGGAGGGACAAAAGACGGGATACAGCCGGCTGTAACGGCAAATGGAATAAAAATAATGTCAATCAATCTCTTGCTTGATAATGATAGCGACCCTGTTGTATGGCGAGGTCCGATAATATCAAATGTTGTAAAGCAGTTCTGGACAGACGTTATTTGGGGTGACGTGGACTATATGTTTGTGGATATGCCTCCCGGAACGGGAGACGTACCCTTGACTGTATTTCAGTCCTTGCCGATAGCAGGAATCATTGTAGTTACTTCTCCGCAGGAGTTGGTAGAAATGATTGTATGCAAAGCTGTCAAAATGGCAGAAATGATGAAAATTCCCGTGCTCGGAATTGTTGAAAATATGTCTTTTTTTCAATGCCCTAAATGTAATGAAAAACACAGTATATTCGGCGAAAGCTGTGTTGATAAATTAGCGGCAGAATATCGGATAGATACGGTTGCAAAACTTCCTATAAGGTCGGAGATTGCCCGTTTGTGTGACGATGGTAAAGTCGAGGATATTGAAGAAAATGGATTAAACGATATTATAAATAAAATATCAAAAACATAAAGGAGAATTTTATTATGGAACCGAAATTTTATATTTGTAATCACTGTGGGAATATTATTATAAAGGTTAAAGATGCAAAAGTACCCGTTGTATGTTGTGGTGAAAAAATGACTGCGCTCGTTCCTAATACTTCTGAGGGTGCAGGAGAAAAGCACTTACCTTTCGTTACGGTAGAGGAGGTAAACGTTCACGTAAACGTAGGTGAGGTTACTCATCCTATGGCGACTAACATTATATTCAGTGGATTTATTTGGAGACCGAAAACGGCGGACAGTACAGAACATTAAAGCCTTCTGACGCCCCCGAAGTTACGTTTGCGGTTTGCAACGACAAGCCCGTTGCCGTCTATGCTTATTGTAATCTTCACGGTCTTTGGAAAACTGAAATTATATAAGAAATACTATAAAAAAGTTTTAAACGGTTAAGTGTACCAATTCTGGGACAGTTGACCGTTGACTTTTTTAGAGTAGTGTTGTATGATAAGTTTACTTGAAGGCATAATGCAATCTCGCAGTTAAGCAGAGAGGGCAATGCAACCAAGACTAAA
>JBJFAG010000210.1:0-2425 GCA_051887795.1 Candidatus Coproplasma sp.
CTGCCTTGAAGGAGAAGCTTACGTTCTCTATAACAACTTCCTTGACGGGCTGTTCGACAAGTCCGTCGAAGTAAGCGCACATACACTCGCAGTCGGTACACTCGATGTTCTTAAACAGGAATCTGCCGAGGTAAGGGGTGTCGTCGCCCACGGGCTGCTTCTCCCTTGACCATACGTACTCGGTGTGTCCGTCGGGGTCGCAGAAGTAGTACATATTTATAACGAAGGGCGTGATGACGTTAATCATCTTGATATTCTCGAATACTACGCCGTCGATAATGGAGTCCTTGCCCCTGCCCCTTCTCGTCTTGATGCGCAAGCCCCTGTCGGTATGCTTGAATACGCACTGGCAGACGGAGAGGTTTTTAACACCGCCTGAAATTTCGCTGCCCAGAACTATTGCGCCGTGACCGTCCTGGAAGAGGTCGTTGCGGATAGTGTGGTGATTTGCAGGGGTCTTATACTTTGCACCCAGATAGAGCTTGCCCGCCTTGAGCGCAACGCAGTCGTCGCCGACCGAGAATACGCAGCCGATAATGTTTACGTTATCGCAGCTTTCGGGGTCAAGGCCGTCGGTGTTGGGGCCCGTGTAGGGATTCTGTACGCGGATATCGTAGAAACCGAGGTTCTTTGAGAAGAAGGGATGTAAATTCCACGCTGCGGAGTTCTTACACGTTACGCCGTGGAATACTACGTTTTCGCACTTGTTTAAGGTTACAAGGCGGGGACGAGCCACCGCTCTGCCCTTGGGGGTTGCCCACCAGGTGGAGTGGTCCGCATTGCCGTTTATGGCGCCTTCGCCGACAATCTTAATGTTGCTCTGCTTATATGCCGAAACGAAGGACTGATGACAAGGATAGGGGTTGCCCTCCCAGGTAGCCAGAATTTCTTCCGTGCCGTCCTCGTGTTCGATTTTTGCAGGTACGTAGGGGTAATGCTCCTCAACTATATCGCCGAGAATCTCACCGCCCTTCTGAATTTCTATAGTGATATCGGATTTTAACACTATAGGACGAACGTAGAAGCTGCCTTCGGGAATGATAACCCTGCCGCCCTTGGGACAGCTGTCGATAGCCATCTGAACGTAGTAGGTGTCCTCAGTCACGCCGTCACCCTTTGCACCCAAGTCCTTTACGTTGATAACTCCGCTCTCCTTATCCGTATGAATAGTCAGCGTTGTATCATCCAGCGTGGTACCGATTACGTAAGTGGTGTCGGGCTGAAGGTTGAAGAGTGAAAATACGTTGCTCTCCCAAACCTTATCCGTTTTGGTGCCATCTACCGTAACCTGATATTTTTCAGGTGCATAGTAAGGGTTAGTGTTTTCCAGCTCGAAACAAGCAGTTGTTCCGGATACGAAAAGTTGTTTAAACATTATTCCACTCCTAAAATAATTATTTCTTTTTGTTTTTACTGTTTTTGGCTTTATCTTCCACGTCGCTCTCAGCAAGACGACGCAATCTTTCAATTTCGTCCACGTCCGCCTCTTCGTCTGTCGCAGGGGCGGTTACGTCGCTTTCATCGCCCTGTTTTGCTTCCGCCGTCTGAGTTTCGACGGTTTCAGGCGCAACGTCTACTTGCCTGCCTTTACCGCCCTTCCTTCTGCCTTTAGGACGGGATTCGCCCTCTACAGGTTGCCCGTCAGCACCAATCTCGACCTCACCGTTAGCTAAAGCTCTCTTTGCCTTACCGCGTTTTACAAGGAATACTATCAAATCTTTAATTCCTATAAACGCCATGTCGGCGATTACACAGAAAACACCCTGCAACAGAGGTTCTGCGCCAACCGCAATCGTACTCGACGGCGAACCGGTTATAAGGTTAATGAGCATATTCAGCCCCGTATACATATAGCTGACCGTGAACATAACCAGGACGTAATAGAGAAGGTTAGTAAAAAAGGTCCAGTATACTTTAACGGGGAACGGGAACATCATATAATTGTTGTACTCTTTATCGTCCGACTCCAGCATTCGGAATATGGGATTGACGATAAAGTCGGTTAGAAGGCCGAGGATTAATCCGCAAACTATAAACAAATCGTCTGCGGCTACGTACAACGACAAACCAAACATTACGAAGTAACAAACCGCACCTGCAAACCAGAATTTTATAAACGACGCCTTAATCCAGACAGGAACTCTGGAGAGTTTGTCGATTTTATACGGGTCAAAATGCTTTTCCTTACCTTTTTTAGTCCTTGTATCGGGCGTATCGGTTCCCGTACATTCAGCTATGCTTGTAGATATCGGTTCCAAAGGTTGATTGTCGGTGTCCACATCTTCTTTGGGTGAGGACTTTAACGCTTCAACCAGCTCGTCAACTTTATCAACCTTTAAATCGTAATAGTTTTCAATAGTTGTTTCTTTAAATTCTTTTTTCTTTCTTGCCATCTTAACTTTGTAAAAAACCGACAAGATACCTT
>JBJFAG010000211.1:0-2414 GCA_051887795.1 Candidatus Coproplasma sp.
GGCGGGGAGAATTATCAGGAGATATTGGGTGTTAAACAAAGTTATAATGACAGTGCTGTTATTAAAAAATTGATAGGTTAAAAATACAAAACCCATTTAGACGGATTATTAATGAAAACTTACATTATATTTACGATTTGCGGGTTTGCCCTTTCATTGCTTTTAACGTTTGCCGTTTTACCGCTTTTAAAAAAGCTTAAGGCAGGGCAGTATATACTTGGCTACGTCAAAGAGCATTATTCAAAAAACGGAACGCCTACTATGGGTGGGCTAATCTTTATCACGGCAATAATCGCAGTATGTATAATTGGTTACGGTTTTTCGGATAGGGTAATTAACTTAACGTTGATCATAGTCGGTGGGTTTATGCTCGTGGGGTTTTTAGACGATTTTTTAAAGCTCTACCGTCATGAAAACGAGGGGTTGAAGCCATACCAGAAAATACTCTTTCAGTTTGCGATAGCGGTAATAGCAGCTATATATTGCTACGTTAACGGTATAACGCAACTCAACGTTCCGTTTGGCGGAGGGCTTAGCTTTAATATAAGCTGGGGAATAATTCCTTTCGTTATATTTGTCTTTTTAGCTACTGTTAACTGTGTGAATTTAACAGACGGTCTGGACGGACTTGCAAGCGGTGTGAGCCTTGTATATCTTGTCAGTATGGGTATAATTCTGGCTATAAGCCAGGATAGTCTGGCGGGAATCTGCTTTACAGCTGTCGGTGCATTGGCGGCTTTTTTAATCTTTAACACAAATAAAGCCTCTGTATTTATGGGGGATACGGGTTCGCTTGCCTTGGGTGGGTTGATTGCCTGCGTAACCGTATTTTCAAACAACTCCTTATATCTGCCGATTTTGGGGATAACTTTTGTTGCGTCGGGCATATCCGTCATAGTACAGGTAATATACTATAAAAGGACGGGGAAGAGGGTATTTCTTATGGCACCCCTTCATCATCACCTACAGATGAAAGGATTTGCGGAGGGAAAAATAGCATATATATACTCCGCAATAACCGCTGTATGCGGTTGTTTTCTATTGTTGTTCTTGTGAGGTGTTATGTATTTCGGCAAACAAAAATTTTTGGTGGCAGGTTTATCCAGATCTGGCGAGGGTTGCGTTAACTTTCTTTTAAAGCACGGTGCAACCGTCTATGCATACGACGACGTCATTAGCGATAAGGTTGCCAATCTTATGAAGGAGATGAAGGCGAGGGGAGTAATAACCGTTGATGCGGAGGGGCTGAACGACGCAATTAATATCTGCGATATTCTGGTTTTAAGCCCCGGAATACCTATTGACAATCAGCTTGCTGTTTCCTTCAGAAAGCAGGGTAAGGCGATAATAGGCGAGGAGGAGCTTGCCTCCCTGTATCTCAGGGCGACGGCTGTTGCGGTTACGGGAACCAACGGTAAGACGACAACCGTTTCAATGCTCGACGAAGTATTTAAAAACAACGGTAAAAACTCTGTTCCCTGCGGAAACTACGGCAACCCGCTGATAAACGAGGTTGAAAGACTTACCTTTGAGGATTTTGCAATAATTGAAATATCTTCCTTTCAGCTGGAGACGTTGTTCAGTTTAAGGGCCCATGCCGCGGTAATATTAAATATAACCGAGGACCACCTGAACCGACACTACAATATGGAAAACTACGTCTATCTTAAGAGTAAGTTGGTAAGATTTTTAAAGGAAAGCGAGTTTGCGATCTTAAATTATGACGATACGAGAGTGAGGGAGCTTGCCAAAGTTACGAGGGGAAAGGTTATATGGATATCTGCAACTCAGAGGGTGGAGGGTGCTTATGTTGAGGGAGGTACAATCTGCTTTAATACAAAACCCTATTTCTCTATAGATAAGATGAAGGTTGGGGGTATACATAACGTCTATAACGCACTTGCATCGGTTGCAGTAGCTGAAGTTTTCGGTCTGGACGTAGCTAAAACCTCCCAGGCGCTGTGTGCTTTCAAAGGCGTTAAACACAGGATACAGCTTGTTGGAGAAGTAGGCGGGGTTGAATACGTTGACGACAGTAAAGCGACAAACGTAGACGCCACGATTAAAGCTGTAGAAAGTGTAGCCAAGCCTATTATTTTGTTGCTCGGAGGAAAGGATAAAGGGTACGATTATTCGCCACTATTTAATTACCTGTTAACTAGTCGTGTTGCACATGCCGTAATATACGGCGAAAACAGAATTAAAATGATGAATGCTGCAATAGGCAGTGGATACTACAGCTTTTCTCTCTGTCATGATTTCGGCGCCGCTGTAAGGCTTGCAACCTACATAGCAAAGGCAGGGCAATGCGTTTTGTTAAGTCCGGCCAGTGCAAGCTTTGACGAGTTTGCAAACTTTGAGGACAGGGGTGAAAAATTTTGCGAATACGTAAACGGTCTTAAAGATGAAGGCAC
>JBJFAG010000212.1:0-9894 GCA_051887795.1 Candidatus Coproplasma sp.
GTTTGTCATCAGGTTCCAGTCCCAGCAGTACGTTTTAACCGAGGATAAGATAAGTGAAAACTATCTGGTGTTCACTCCTGCAGAAGAGGAGGATAAGCTCAATTTATCCGTTGTTCAGAAGTTGGAGGACGACACCGTATTAACCCCCGTTGCACAGTATGCAAAAGATGAACATATTAAGATTGTTTTCGGGGAGTTTAACGACGGCGAATACCCTTTGATTATCAACGGTGATACCGTTGCCTCCTTCAAGAACGTGTACGAGCCGTTTGCAACCTACGTCTCGTCAGGCGATACAGCGGTAACGCCGTTAACCTTTAGCGCGACCTTTGCAGAGGGCCAGCAGGATAACACCGCCGATATGGTGTTGTACGATATCAACGGCCAGTCCTTTGAGCTTACAAGCACCAAAGAGGACGGCAACGGCAATATTTATTACGAGACGACGATAACCGATAACGCTGCACCCGTTATGTGCTTCACCCAGACTCCTTCCTACCTTATCGACGGAGACGCTATCGGCTTTAACTATAAGGTAATAGACGTAATCGGCACCTCAACCCGTGCAACCGCTTACTACTACGTGCTTTCGGGCGACCAGTATGCGGATGCGGACTTCGACTATGACAAGTACGATTATTCGGGCGAGGGCGATAATGCCGACGACAACCCTTTCATCGAAATTACTTCGGCTTCTTCCATAAGAATAATAAGGGATGAAAACACGTTCATTCCCAGCTCTATGCTTGAAGATAACGTCTTTGGTCTGGTTAAGATTTACTACAAGATAGCAGACAGGTCGGGCAGCAATGCAGTCAGCGACTATATCTTTGTCGATTGGTATGCAAAGGACGAGGCGGTTGTGGATATAGCCGACGTAAAGGGAAGCGGCGTATCTTCCAAATTCTTAAAACTCATTGACGAATCGGACCACAAGCCCGGTCTGACCTATGCACAGGAGAGCAATCTCACGGCAACTGAGACCACGGCAGAGGAGACCGACCCCGTTCTCTACGCTTATAAGCAGAGCGTAAAGCAGTTCCAGGAAGCATATCAGAAAAAGATTGACGAGGCGATTGCGGCTCTGGAGGACGGCAAGCTGTATGCAGGTACGGACAGCAAGTTCTATCTTCCCTCATTCGACAATTTGACCGACGAGGCAGGTAACCCGATAACCTTCGACTTAGCCGATACCGACGACTATTTATACAAAGGCGATTATAAATACTCCATCTACTACATGGCTAAGACCAGCTCAAGCTCGACCTCGCTTGCGTCAAACGCACTTGCAATCAGTCTGAGCGAAGCGGACGTAAACTACAGATTTACGATATTTATTACAGACAGCTTCGGCAACGACATGCGCTATCCCACCAAGGTTGACGGTGAAATCGTCTGGGAGAGCATATCCACGAACGACGTCTGGAACGAGGATTTTGCAGAGCTGTTGCCCTTCTTCGAGTTCCACGTATCCTATAAAGAGGCAACCGCAACCCCTCCCGAAACGCTTTCGATTGCATACGTCAACACCTCATACAGCGGCGTATCTTTCTCAATCAAGGGCGTCAGCGGCACCTATACCGCAAGCTATAACCTCTACGTCGTAGACAGAGACGGACTCAACGATGCTCTTGGCGGCGACGCGTTGACCTACGAGAGCTTTAAAGACAAGGTGGGCGAGTTGTTCGACAACCCTGAGTACCGTAAATATTTCACGACGGTAAAGCCTGTAAGCAACCTGCTTGAAACGGATGAAAATTACGAAATGTTCAAGGATTTGAACTGGAACGCAACCTCTGTTTCGTTTACTCCCCGTTCGGTTGAGGACTTCTACGTAGTAAGGCTTACGCTTGAGGATAATAACTCCAAGCAGACCGAATACCAATACGCAGTAGTTTCCGCTTCGGTTGAAACGACTTCATTGAAGGGTGAAAGCGATTGGGTTGAAAAGAACCTTGTCAGCATAATCCTCTTCTCGGTTGCAGGCGTATTCTTAATTGCGCTTGTAGTACTGCTCATCGTTAAACCTAAGGATAAGGTAGATATCGACCAGGTTTATGCCGAAGAGGTTGAAAAGGAAAAGGGCAAAAAGAGCAAGAAAAAGAATAAGGCAAAATAAGGTTAATCAGGCCATATATGCCACCCAATTAACAAATTAAGCCTCCGCATAAAGAGCGGAGGCTTTTCATTTTTCAGTGTTATTTTGAGGGGGAATTTGTAATTAATGTGAAGTAAAAAATTAATTTAATTAACATTTTCTGAAAGGTATTGACATATTTTATGGGTTGTGTTATAATCACAAAGATAATAAATACAAGGGGTAACAGGCTCTACATTTTTAGTGTTTGCTTATATTAATGGATAAAACTGAAAGACTTGAAAAAATTCCATATTTTAAAGGTAGAGATATGAGCCATAGCTTCGACTCTTTAACCAAGGTTATCAACCGTGAGACAATTGTCGGCTATATTCAGTGGCTCGTTGAAAATAAGCAGACCTTCAGCCTTTTCCTTGTGGATATCGATAATTTCAAAAACGTCAACGACTCGTACGGACACGCCACGGGCGACGTTGTGCTTGCACAGACTGCGCAATATCTCGTGGATACTATCGGGGATAAAGGCGTTGTTGCCCGTTTTGGCGGCGACGAATTTGTGATGATCTGGCAGGGCTTAAGCGAGTACAGGGACGTATGGAGCTGCGGTCACACGCTGGATATGAATATCGGCAGTATTGTCTTTGAAGGCATACCCAACCTGGCCATCACCGTATCTACCGGTATATCCCGCTATCCCTTAAACGCACGGGGGTATCAGGAGCTTTTGGAGGTGGCCGACAAGGCGCTGTACCGTGCAAAGATGAAGGGCAGAAACTGCTTTATAATCTATCTGCCTGAAAAGCACGCCAACATCTCTCTCCAGAAGGACAGGGATAAAAAGCTTACCGCAATGCAGCAGACGTTCACCATTTTCTCCGCATTGACGGCCTGCGGCGAGGACATATCCTCTGCAATAAGCACTACGTTCAAGACCTTCATTTCCAACTATATGTTCGACCATATCTGCCTGGAAACGCATACGGGGTTAAACCACAGCGTGGTATTCACCCTTGCCGAGAAGAAGGACTTTGAGCATATCGACTATAAAATAATCGAAAAGACTGTAAACTCCGCAGGATATATCAGCGTCAACCAGACTATGCATTTGAACTCCGATTCCTATGCGGATATCTTATGTGAGTTCAAAAAGCAGAAGATATTTTCCACGGTGTATTGCAGGATTTCTGCATACGGCAAGGACTACGGCTTTATCAGGGTAGACACGGTAAACACTGCAAGAATCTGGCAGAATACCGAGATTGCAATGCTCATGTATGCCGCTAATACCATAGCGCTTCTGCTCCACTATCAGGGCAAGACGTTGGAGGAGCTGCCCGAAGTGTCCCTTGAAATAGTGGGTGCATAAGCAGCTTTACTAAAAATCAGATTATACTTTTTAACCGAGGTGTTTCGCCTCGGTTTTTTATTGTGTTACAATTCAACAATTTATTGTGTCATGCTTGCATTTTTATACAATATATGGTAAAATTAATTATGGTGGGTTTTAATTTCGTGTTGCAAAACCGCCAAAACTTATTCAACGGGAAAAACTATGGCTGAAAAAGGATATAATGCAGATGATTTAAAAGTGCTGGAGGGGTTAGAGGCGGTAAGAGTACGCCCCGGTATGTATATCGGCTCCACCGGCGTAAAGGGCTTGCACCACATTTTGTGGGAGATAGTCGACAACGCCATTGACGAGGCCGCAAACGGCTACGCCGATGAGATAAGCGTCACCTTGCACGAGGACGGGTCTGCATCGGTTGAGGATAACGGCAGGGGTATGCCCACCGACATCAACTCCAAGACGGGCATATCAGGCGTTGAATTAATTTTTACCAAGCTGCACGCAGGCGGCAAGTTCGACAGCGATAACTATGCCTTTTCGGGCGGTCTGCACGGCGTTGGCGCCTCGGTAACCAACGCCCTTTCAAAGTGGCTTAAGGTAGAGGTCTACCGTAAAACAATTTATACAATGGGCTTTGTGTCCACCTATGATAAAAAGGCCAAAAAGTGGCAGTGCGGCATACCAGAAAGTCCCCTGAACAATACGGGTAAAAAGACTAATAAAAAGGGTACGTTCGTTCACTTCATGCCCGATAGCGAAGTGTTTGAAACGGTTGAGTGGAACTACGATACCATATTCAAAAGGCTAAAGGAACTCGCCTTTTTAAACAAGGGATTAAAGATTAACTTTACCGATTTGAGAAAGCTTTACAAATTAGTGGAGAGTGACGAGGGCGAAGGTGAACCCACCGTAACCAAGGTGTTGCTGCCCGCAAAAGAGCCTGTAACCTTCAGGTACGAGGGGGGATTGGTGGACTTTGTCAACTTCGTCTGCGACGGTGAAACCAAGCTGTATCCCCAGCCTCTGTACTATTCAACGGTAAAAGATATTCAGATAAAGGGAGCCCCCGCAGGCAAGATTAAAATTGAGTTTGCCATTGCCCACACCAAGGCCGACGAAGAGAGCTTATACTCCTTTGTCAACAACATATCCACGGTCGAAGGCGGCTATCACGAGGCGGGTTTCCATTCAGGACTTTTAAAGGTTATAAACGACTACGCTAAAAACAACGGCGTACTAAAGGCGAAGGACGCCCCCTTTGTTGCCGATGACGTTAAAGAGGGTTTAACCGCCGTACTCACCGTGCAGATGAACAACGTGGAGTTCGAGGGGCAGACCAAGACCAAGCTGGGCAACCCCGAGGCCAAGGCCCCCGTTGAACAGGCGGTAATCGAGGGGTTGACCTCGCTTATGGGCGTCAGGGGCAATAAATCGACCTTTGACGAGATAGCCAAAAAGGCAAAGTTTGCGGCGGACGACAGGATTAAGCACCGTGCCGAAAGGGACGTGGCGAAGGCGGCAAACGACAACGACGGTTTAAATCTGATTGGCAAGCTCGCCCCCTGTTCGGGCAAAAATCCCGATATGAACGAGCTGTTTATAGTAGAGGGCGATTCGGCAGGCGGTACCGCAAAGCAGGCAAGGGTAAGGCAATTCCAGTCCATTCTGCCCCTTCGCGGTAAGCCTTTGAACGTACAGAAAAAGACGGCTCTCCAGGCGTTGCAGAACGAGGAGATAAAGACGCTTGTCTCCGCAATAGGCGCGGGTTTCAATAACTCCTTCGACGTCGAAAAGACAAGGTATAAAAAGGTAATAATCCTCTCCGATGCCGACCAGGACGGTATGCATATACGCTGTATACTTTTAACCTTCTTCTTCAAGTATATGCGTGATCTGGTTGCGGCGGGGTACGTCTATATCGGAATGCCCCCCTTATATAAGGTGTATAAAAAGGACGTCGTCGAGTACGCCTATGACGATAAGGAGTTGGACGAAAAGATTAAAAAGGTAGGCAAGGGCTATTCGCTTCAGCGCTACAAGGGCTTGGGCGAGATGTCCGCCGAACAGCTCTGGGAGACGACCATGAACCCTGCAACGAGAAATCTCATTCAGGTTACCTTGGAGGACGTTGCGGAAGCGGCTTCCATGATAGAGCTGCTCATGGGCGATAAGGTCGAGGGCAGAAAGCAGTTTTTGCAGGAGAATGCCGACTTCAACAAGGTTGACGGCTTTATCGAAAAGGTTAACGCAGTCAAACAAAATTCGAATACGGGCGACACAGAGGATTAATGGCTATGGCAAGGAAAAAGGATGAAAATTTTCAGCAGATAATCCCGCAGGGCAAGGTCTATGCCACTCCTTTGGAGGAGGTTATGCCCCAGTCTATGCTGCCGTATGCGGAATTTGTAATATTGGACAGGGCGCTGCCGAGAGTAGAGGACGGTTTAAAACCCGTTCAGAGGCGTATACTGTATACCATGTCGGAGATGGGGTTAACCCCCGACAAGCCCCATAAAAAATCGGCCAGAATAGTCGGTGATTGCATGGGTAAATATCACCCTCACGGCGACAGCTCGGTGTATGACGCCATGGTAAGAATGGCGCAGCCCTTCAATATGCGCATGACTTTAGTCAACGGCCACGGCAATTTCGGCTCGGTCGACGGGGACAGCGCGGCTGCAATGAGGTACACCGAAGCGAGGTTAGAGCCGCTTGCCTTAGAGCTGTTAAGGGATCTGGACAAGGAGACCGTTCCCTTCTCCTTCAACTTTGACGACAGTCTGTTGGAGCCGGATATTCTGCCCGGAAGGTACCCCAACCTATTGGTAAACGGAGCAAGCGGAATTGCGGTAGGCCTCGCCACGAACATACCCACCCATAACTTAACCGAAGTAATCGACGGTTGCTGTGCGTATATAGATAACCCCCGCATATCCCTGAACGAACTCATGAAAATCATCAAGGGACCGGACTTCCCCACGGGTGCGTATATCATCGAAAACGAGCTTAAACAGGCCTACGAGACGGGCAGGGGTAAGATAACGCTGCGCGCCAAATATTCGGTTGAAAACGGCGACAACGGCAAGAAGGAGATAATCTTTACGGAGCTGCCCTACCAGACCAACAAGGCGGAACTTTTAAGAAAGATTATGATCTTAAAGGAGGAGAAAAAGGAAATTCTCTCTGGCATTGCCGACGTCGTGGACGAGTCCGATCGTACGGGTATGAGGGCGGTAATATACTGCAAGAAGGACGCCGACGTGGATGCAATACTTGCATACCTGTTCAAGTATACCGACTTAGAGTGTACCTTCGGCATCAACATGGTCGCCATTGCAGGCGGCAGGCCCAGGCAGCTGGGGCTTATTGATATATTAAAATACTACACCGCATATCAGCGCCAGGTTGTGGTAAGGCGAACCAAGTACGAATTAAAGGAAGCGGAGGCTCGCTGCCACATATTAGAGGGTTTAATAATCGGCGTACACAATATCGACGAGGTTATAAAGATTATCAAATCCTCCGAATCCACCCCCGTGGCAAGGACAAGGCTGATGGAGCGGTTCGGCCTGTCCCAGGTGCAGGCGCAAGCCATCTTAGATCTGCGTCTGGCCCGCCTTGCCAAGCTTGAGATAAGGAAGCTGGAGCAGGAGCTTGCAGAACTCAAAAAGCTTATCAAGAGGTTGAAGGCCATTCTCGAAAGCAGGGAAATGCAGATGCAGATAGTCAAGGACGAGATGAGGGAGATAAGGGATAAATACCCCTGCCCCAGAAAGTCGCAGATTTACTCGTCTGTTGACCAGATTAACGTTTTCAGGCAGGATATCAAGAGGGCCGCAACCGATTGGGTTATTGCAATCACCGCGGCAAACAACGTTAAATTTATAGAAAAGATTGAGTTCGACCAGAAGTGTAAAAAGCCTCTGCCCACCGTATACAGGGGCGACGGCATGTACAAGCAGGTTATTGTCACCCGTTCGGACGGCGGTGCGCTCATCTTCACCAACTACGGCAACTGCGTCAAGGTGGATTTAAACCAGTTTGAAGCTTCAGGCATGGGCGGGGCAGGAATAAAGTTAAAGGAAATATACGACGGCGCATTGCGCGGTGAAAGGCCTGTTAAGATATTCCCGCTCGGCGAACAGCTGCCCGAAGGCGAGCTGCTGTTCTTCACCGCTCAGGGTACGGTTAAGCGTACTGCCTGGGCAGAGTATTCGGTTGCCCGCCCCGTATTCCCTGCAATCAAGCTAAAGACGGGCGACGAGCTTATAAATGTAGAGCAGTTTGACCCCGATATCCAGAGTACCATGTGCTTTGTATCGAGGGAGGGCATCTGCCTCAATGCCGACAAGGACGATATACCCGTACAGGGCAGGGTAACCTCAGGCGTAAGGGGTATGCTGCTCAACGAAGGCGACGAGGTGATATTCGCCACCCAATTCTACGGCGAGGGCGAGTTGGTGATACTCTCCGACCAGGGATGTATTAAGAGGGTTGTGGCGTCGCTGTTCAATCCCATAGGCAGGGGTAGAAAGGGCATGATGATAGTGGACGGCAAATCGAAAGTAATCTTTGCCGACTACGTAACCCTGCCCTATAAGGTTGCAATTCTCCGTTCGGATAATTCGGTTGAGGAGACGGATACTGAAGATATCTCAATCGAACCCCGTCCTTCAAGGGGCAAGCCTCTTGCAAACGCCTCCCTTGTTACGGGTGCGGTTGCGTTAAAATACCGCAGTGATTTTTCCGACGGCATGCAGTTAAAAATTTAAGGGCCGAAAGGCTTGATAATAATAAAAATTATGGGGGTTAACCATGTTAAAATCTTTGATTGATGCGGCAATATGCCGCACTGAGTGCGATATCGTGCTTAAAAATGCAAAGTACGTCGACGTGTTTTCAGGCGATATCAAAAGCGGTGATATAGGTATTGTCGGCGATAAAATCGTCGGCGTCGGCACCTATAGCGGAAAAGAGGAGTACGACGTTACGGGATTAACGGTACTCCCGGGCTACATAGACGCCCACGTGCATATCGAAAGCAGTCAGCTCTCTCCCGAAGAGTTTGCTTCCTTAATAGTACCCAGAGGCACCACCACGATTATTGCCGACCCGCACGAGATAACCAACGTGTGCGGTATGGCGGGTGCGGAGTATATTGCCAGGGCTTCTGAAAACGTCCCCCTGGACGTAAAGGTTCAGCTGCCCAGCTGCGTTCCCGCTACTCCGTTTGAGACGAGCGGCGCCACGCTTGCAGGTAAGGATATAAGGCAGCATATAACCGACGGATATATCTACGGTTTAGGCGAGTTCATGAACTTCCCCGGCGTCATCTACACCGACCCCGACGTCATGGAAAAATTGCAGTCCGCCCATGATAACGGCAAGGTTATCGACGGCCACGCCCCCTCGCTTTCGGGTAAGGAATTAAACGCATACCTCTGCGGCGGTATCTCCACCGACCACGAGTGCGTAACCGTTGAAGAGATTGAGGAAAAGATTTCAAAGGGTATGTACGTACACCTCCGCCACGGCTCTTCAACCAGGAACATAGTCTCCAACTCCAAGGCCGTTACGCCCGCCAATATGCGCAGGTTTCTGATGTGTACGGACGACAGACACGCTGCAGACTTAAAGGAAAAGGGCCACATAGACGACGCCCTGAGAAAGGTAGTTGCCGGCGGTCTCGACCCCGTTCAGGCGGTAACCATTGCAACGCTCAACGCCGCCGAGTGCTACAACTTAAAGTTCAAAGGCGCAATCGCACCCTTCTACTTTGCAGACCTGGTAGTTGTTGACGGGCTGGAAAACTTCAACGCACAATTGGTATTCAAGGACGGAAAGTTAGTTGCAAAGGGCGGCAAACCCCTGTTCGATACCTCGAAGAGATATCTGCCCGAAAGCGTGTTGAACACCGTTCATCTCGACGGATTGAAGGCGGACGACTTTATTTTAACCTTAAAGGGCGATAAGGCGAACGTCATGACCATACTCCCCGGCAACGTCGTGACGGGCTGCGAGGTTATGGAGATTAAGAGCAAGGACGGCGACGTCGACGTAGTCGGCACCGACGTTTTGAAAATGGCGGTTGTCGAAAGGCATAAGCGCACGGGCAATATCGGCAAGGGGTTATTAAAGGGCTACGGCTTCAAGGGCGGAGCTATGGGCATAACCATTGCCCACGACTCCCACAACGTAATTCTCTTAGGCGACGACAACGAGAGCATGGCAAAGGCCGCAAACGAGCTTGCCCGTATAGGAGGCGGCATGGTTATCGTCGATAAGGCGACGGGTGAAATACATTCGTTAACCCTCGATATCGGCGGGCTCATGTCCTCCCGCGATGCAGAGAGCCTGCAGAGGGACAGTAAGGAGCTTATCGAAAGGGCATACGCAATGGGCGTTGACAGGGAGCAGGAGGCGTTCATGTCGCTTGCCTTCCTCTCGC
>JBJFAG010000213.1:0-2406 GCA_051887795.1 Candidatus Coproplasma sp.
TGATAAGCAACCGTGGGAAGGCGATTCCAGAAAATTAAAACTTAATAACAAAAATGCAAAACGCCGTGTTAACAGCACGGCGTTATATTTTTGCCCGCCCCCCTTTCTGCCCCCGTTCGGTTTGCTCCTCTGTTTTGCTTGTCCTTCTCACTCCAAAATTCCGCTTTGCTGTCCTACGCTTTACACCGTCCCTCCGCTTTACCGCCTTTCGTTCTGCCTGCCACTCCGCTCTGCCACCGTTCGGCTTGCCTTGCACCTAAAGGACAAACGTGAAATTTTGGTGAGGCTAAAGTCAAATTATAATAGCATGGTTGACTTTTATTAGCCCGTTTAATATAATATATGTGACGAATAAAATGTCAAATGTGCCATATAGGCGTCAAAACACGCCAGACGGCAGATTTGGGAGGTTTTATAACTATGAAAAAAATACGCAGAATTATTATGGGTGTAACCGCACTCGCTGTTGCCTTCTCCTTTTGCGCGCTCACGGCATGCAGCAACACCCCGACAAACCAGCCCGAGGAAGGCACCGTCACAGAGCAGCCCGAGGAAGGCACCATACAAGGCAACTACCAGGTTGCAACCTCGGAAGAGGTCAACTCCGCTTTGAGTACCGTCAACCAGGAAACTCTCTTCGGCGACACTACGGCAGAGGGCTACAAGTTCGGCATTGAATTGACTTCAGGCTTCAACGCCTCCGTTTCAAGTGCCGAAGGCTCCACGGCAATCACGCTGGGCGCAGGCTATCAAATGCTTGTTGCAGAAAACGAGGGTACCATTTCGTATAGAGGTGCGGGCAACCTTAATATTAATGCCGAGAACACCCCCGCAGAAGGCGAAAAGACCGCCAACGACATTGCGCTCAGCCTCTGGCAGAACGACGCTATGTCTTACGCAAATTTTGTTATGACTTCATCGGAAGATGAAGAGGGAAAAGAAGCCAGCCCTATCAAAATCAAGCTTGACATAGTCAAACTGGTAAGCAGTCTTATCCCTTCAGAGGACACCGATATTACCATTCCCTCGCTGCCCGACAGTATAGAGTTACCCGAAGGTATAGAATTACCCGAAGGTATAGAATTACCCGACGGCATAGAGCTGCCTGACGGCATAGAGTTACCCGAAGGCATAGAGTTACCCGAAGGCTTATTACCTGACAGCACAACCCTGCCCGACCTGTCCGAATTAGATTTGGTATCTGCAATAAATAAGCTTAACGAGATGGGTACAACTATCTCTATGGATACCACGGACGGCATTAAGCTTAAGCTGTCGATTACACAGGACGTAGTAAACAATTTATTGGTTGAAATAACGGGTAAAACTGCAGAAGAAATAACCGAGCTGGTCTCCTTTACAAAATGCAGCCTTGACTTTTACGTTGCAATCGATAAGAACGGTACGTTAAGTGCAACAAGCCTGGTTGCCGACGTGGAGGCGTCTGCTAAGTTATCCGAAACCGCAACTTCGCCCGCCACAATAAAGCTTGACGGCTATATGTACTTTGCAGTCAATGCAGACGTCAACCCCGAATTACCCGAAAACATAGAAACGGACGAAACCTACATGGACGTAACTGAAATGCTTCCCTTAATGATCAGCGGCATTATCAGCAGCGGCAGTTTAATAGGCTAATCATTCAACCGACAGACAAAACCCCCGCTGCCGTATCGGCAGCGGGGGTTATTCTATATATACAATTAATCGGTTATACTACCCTCAAGCTCGTCCAAGGTAAGGTAGAAAGGTGCAATAAAGTTATCCATAAAATACTGCACTTCGGGCATATTGCGGGAGAGTATGTCTGCCTCAATGCTCTTTTTGGCCTTTTCGAACTCGGTATTTCCGCAGCGGTGTTCCTCTAAACACTTGATATACGCCGCAAGCCTGTCCGCCGCCTTGACGATTTTATATTCCTCGCCGGAGGTATCGGGCTTGACGTAAACGCTTAATTCCTCCTCAAGCTCTTTGGGCAGCATCTGTAAGAGCTTGTCGCACGCCTTATCCTCCAGCTCCTTATAAGCGCCGTGAATGGAGTTGTTAAAGTACTTGATAGGCGTGGGCAAATCGCCCGTCATAACCTCGCTGCACTCATGGTAAGTTGCGTACATAACGCACTTTTCGGCGTCGACGTTGCCGCCGTAAATTTTATTTCTGATTACGGCAAGGGCGTGGGCAAGCACTGCCACCTGCTGGCTATGCTCCATTATGTTCTCCTCCCGAACGGAGCGCATAAGCGACCACCTTCTGATGTACTTCATTCTGTCCATAAACGCATAAAAATTATATGGCATAACCGCCTCCTGTAGTCGAAAAATAATAACGTAGTGACATTATATATTATTTTTATATAAATTTCAATTGACTTTACTAAAAAAACACAATATAATTTGAGTATCAAAA
>JBJFAG010000214.1:0-2402 GCA_051887795.1 Candidatus Coproplasma sp.
TATAGTTTCGACAGCCGCTCACGTCTGGGACGATAACGTCTGTACCGTATGCGGAAAGGACGCAGGCGGCAGCAAGGGATTGGTAATGGTTTTAAATGAAGAAACCGAAGCTTACACCCTTACCGACATAGGCACTTGTAAGGACACCGATATAGTCGTACCTTCAACCTACAACGGCTTGCCCGTAACCGAACTCGGATTCGCTGCATTTGAGGAGACGGCGATTAAAAGCATAACAATTCCCGATAGCGTAACGGCAATCGGCGACTATGCGTTCTATAAATGTCATTCGCTTGAGAGTATAACCATTTCCGATAGTGTAACCGCAATCTGCAATGGTATGTTCTATGATTGTTATTCGCTTAAAAGCGTAACCATTCCCGACAGTGTAACCACAATCGGCGAAGAGGCGTTTTGCAGATGTACTGCGCTTGAAAGCGTAACGCTTGGCAAAAACAGTGAGTTGACTGCAATCTGTGATGAGGCGTTCTGGTACTGTCCCTCGCTTAAAAGCATCACAATTCCCGATAACGTAACCGCAATCGGCGAGAATGCGTTCTATGAATGTGCTTTACTCATAAGCGTAACGATTGGTGAAAATAGTAAGTTGACCACAATCGGCGAAAATGCGTTCAGCTTCTGTTCCTCGCTTATGAATATAACGATACCTGCCGGCGTAACCTCTATCGGCGATTTTGCATTTTACGATTGCAGCAGATTAGTCGAAGTATGGAATCTGACGGGTACGGACGGCGAGGACGCCTTAAATATAACCACCGGTTCTGAGGATAACGGTTTAGTGGCTTATTATGCCATAAGCGTATATACCGACGCCGAGGCTGTCAGCAAGCTCTCCACGGATGAAGAAGGATACGTAGCATACTGCGACGGTACGGAAAATATTTTGGTTAACTACGTGGGTAAGGGCGGTCATTTAACCATTCCCGACTATATAACTCAATTAAACAACAGTGCGTTAAGCGGCTGCACGTCGATTAAAAGCGTAATAATTCCTGAAGGCATAACATCTATCGCCCAAGAAGCTTTCTTTGAATGTACATCTCTTATAAGCGTTAAAATTCCCGACAGCGTAACCACAATCGGTGATAATGCATTCGGAAGTTGCTTTTCTCTTACGGGCATAACGATACCTGCAGGCGTAACATCTATCGGCAGTTTTGCATTTTACGATTGCAGCAAATTAGTCGAAGTGTGGGATCTGACTGGAACGGACGGCGTTGACGCCCTTAACGTAACCGCAGGTTCTATAGATAACGGTTTCTTAGGATATTATGCTAAAAACATATATACCGACAAGGCGGAAGTCAGCAAAACGTATGCCGACGAAAACGGATATATTATCTACGTTGACGGAAAGGAGAAGTGGCTGCTTGGCTATATCGGAGATCAGACTCAATTGATTTTGCCTGACGGTATATCCCGTATTTACGATTCAGCGTTCTATGCTGACCAATCCATTACAAGTATAATCATACCTGAAGGTGTGACTACAATCGACAATGGTGCGTTCAGTGCATGTGCTTCGCTTGAAACCATATCTATCCCCGACAGTGTAACCTCGGTGGGTAATGCGTTCAATGAAAGTGAATCACTTACTTTTAGCGAGTACAAAGGTGCTAAATATCTGGGCAACGAAACTCACCCTTATTTAATACTTGTCGAGGCTGCGGATGACGAAATAACGTCATGCGAAGTACATGAAGGAACAAAATTAATCTTAAGCAATGCATTCTCCTACGTTAGCTCGCTGACGGATATTACTATCCCTGATAGCGTAACCACAATCAACGAAGAGGCGTTCTACGGCTGTGAATCGCTTGAAAGCGTTACGATAGGCGCAAACAGCAAATTGACAACGATAGGCACAAAAGCATTCTCCTACTGTATCTCGCTTAAAGGCATAGCCATTCCCGACAGCGTAACCACAATCGGAGAATTAGCGTTCGCCAACTGTAGCTTGCTTGAAAGCGTAACGATTGGCGCAGACAGTCAATTGACAACGATAGGCGAAAACGCATTCACCGACTGCAGCTCGCTGACAGCTATTACTATTCCCGCCGGCGTAACTTATATCGGAACGTGGGCGTTCTACTACTGCACCTCGCTTAAGAGCGTAACGTTTGCCGATAACAGTCAACTGACCACGTTAAAAAACATATTCTTCAACTGTAGCGTACTTGAAAGCATATCGTTTGGTGCAAACAGTCAATTGACAACGATAAACGAATACGCATTCGGCCAATGTACCTCGCTTAAAAATATTACCATTCCCGACGGCGTAACCTCTATCGCAGAGTACGCATTCTATCGTTGCCATTCACTTGGTAGCGTGACGATAGGCAAAGTTATTCCGACAATCCAGGCAGTTGCGTTCTACGATT
>JBJFAG010000215.1:0-2376 GCA_051887795.1 Candidatus Coproplasma sp.
GTGGCAAGCATTAATTTAATGCGGTTTTCCTGATTAACCTTGGTTGCCGAGGGGTCGTAGTCTACGGCTACTATATTCTCGTCGGGGTAGATGTTTTTCAGCGTTCTGACTGCACCCTTGCCCGCAATGTGGTTGGGAAGGCACCCGAAGGGTTGGGCGCAGACGACGTTTTTAACACCCGTCTCGGCCAGTGCCGCCATCTCGGCGGGGATAAGCCAGCCCTCGCCCATCTTGACGCCCTGGTTTAACACCTTGTCTGCACACGCCCTCAGGTGTTCGAAGTCGTGCAAGGGTTCAAAATTTCCGTCCTTATTAAACAGCTTTATAGCCTTTTTCTGCAGGGAGTGCAATACGGCGTACAGCAGTTTGTTAACCTGCCAGAATATGCCCTTTCTCCCGTAGAAATAGCCGTCGTTTATATTGTTGACAATACAGTATAGCACGAAGTCCATTAAGGCAGGCACGACGGGTTCGCACCCCTCTTCCAGCAAAAATTTTTCTAAACCGTTGTTGCCGAGGTAGGAGTATTTGACGTATATCTCCCCCACTATGCCCACTTTAACCTTGTTCTCTTTTCTTTTGCGGACTGCGGCAAAGGCTGAAATAATAAACTTGTTTATCTTTTTGAACTGCCTGTATTTACCCGATTTAAACTTTTCGCTTACCGCCTCTACTACCATATCCCTGACTTTATCGGCTGCCCCTTCTTCCTCTTCATAGGGCTTGGTCTGGTTATAGCACCACATAAGCGTATCGCCGTAGAAGATAGCAAAGGCAAGCTTTAATAAAAGCCCTACGCCGACTTTGAAGGAGCTGTCCTTCTCCAACCCTGAAAAGTTAACCGAGACTACGGGTACTTCGGGGAACTCTGCCTTCAGCGCCTTGCGTATAAGCGATACGTAGTTGGAGGCACGGCAGCCGCCGCCCGACTGGGTTATTAAAACTGCGGTGTGCGCAATGTCATAGTTGCCGTTTTTCAACGCGTCGATGAACTGCCCCACCACGCAGAGGCAGGGGTAACACGTGTCGTTGTGGACGTGCTTTAATCCCTCGTCTACCACCTCGCGGGAGGAGTTCTTTAAAAGCTCTACGTCATACCCCTCCTGTTTCAACACCTCGCCGATTATGGCAAAGTGCCAGGGGAGCATATCGGGTATCAATATCTTATGCGTATACTTATATTCGTCCTTCCACTTTGGGAAGTCCTCTTTGTAGTCGATAATCTTCTCTTCCATTGTAATTATTATTTACGCTTCGCTTCCTCTAACGCTGCAAGCATACTTCTCAGTCGTATTTTAACCACACCTAAATTGTTAATTTCGTCTATCTTAATCTGGGTGTAGAGCTTTCCGTTTTTCTCTAAAATCGCCCTGACTTCGTCGGTTGTTATGGCGTCAAGCCCGCAGCCAAAGGACACCAATTGCACAAGGTTGACGTTTTTATGCTCCGCACAGAACTGCGCTGCACGGTATAACCTGGCGTGGTACGTCCACTGATTTAACACGTTTACAGTGACGGTTTCGGCCATATCGAATACGCAGTCCTCGGAAAGAACCGCCATGCCGAGCGAGGTGATCAGCTTGTTTATGCCGTGGTTGATCTCCGCATCCACGTGGTAGGGCCTGCCTGCAAGTACTATAATCTGCTTGCCCTGCTCTGTTGCGGTCTTTAAAATATACTCAGCTTTTTGCTTTACGTCTGCCTTGTAACAATCCAGACGCCTGAACCCTGCCTCTAACGCCCTGACGACTTCCTTCTTCTTTACGCCGTATTTTGCAAGCGCCCTGGTAAGTGCGGCGGTGGCCGTCTTTCTCTCATTGAGGTCGATATACGGCATAATTAAATTATCGTCGTTCAGCCTCTCGTTGTTGGCTTTGAGCAGTTCGGGGTAGTACGCCACGACGGGGCAGTTGTAATGGTTAACCGAACAATGCTCGTCCAAATTATAGCTCTCGCAGGGCATAAAGATGAAGTCCACACCCTTGTCCAAAAGGCTCTCTATATGGCCGTGAATGAGCTTTGCAGGATAACAAGCCGTATCGCTTGCAACCGTGTGCTGGCCTAAAAAGTACAGCTTACGAGAGGATTTTTCGCTTAACACAACCTCGAAGCCTAAGCTTTCAAAGAACCCTGCCCAGATGGGGAGCTGTTCATACATACCAAGCTGGAGGGCTAAACCGACTTTACCCCTGTTGCCCTTGGTGCCTTCAACGCATTTAATAAGCCTTTCCTGCTTGTAGGCGTACACGTCTAAATCGGCAGAGGCGGGTTTAAGTCCTGCACCCTTTTCGCACTTGTTGCCTGAAATAAACCTTCTGCCCCCTTCAAAGGTGACGATATTTATGGAGCAGTTGGAGGTACAGCCGTGGCAGTTGC
>JBJFAG010000216.1:0-2371 GCA_051887795.1 Candidatus Coproplasma sp.
ACAGAGGTTTGGGCAAGCGAGGAATATAAAAACGATGCAAAAATCGAAAACGGTAAATTTACCCTGTGTATGCCAATACTCGGAAGAACGTTATTGATGAACTTTCAATCATAAAAAAACCTGCGACTTTCATCGCAGGACTTATTAATCGCTGATATTGGGGTTATACTTCCCTACTATTACCTTACTACCCTCAAATTCGCTTACGTCAAAAATGGGCATTTCAAAGTTAGAGGAATTACCACCCTCGTTTATAACCTCATCCATCGTGACCTGCTCCTCTACGTTTTGCAAAGCAGGGGTGACGGTTGAAGGAAAGGCAATATCGTACTCCATCTTTGTAAGCATTTTAGAAGAATAATAAATCTGCCTCGCCCTCTGATTATGAATGTTTTCGTCTGTACGTTTAATCTGGTAAACGAGGTATACTAAAAACAAAACTACAAATATACTCCCGATTACAATCATTGCTATATACTTAGCGTCCATACTTTAATTTTACTACTTTATTGATTAGTTTGTCAACGTGTTAAACGGTTGCTCACTTTAATTTATATTATTATGACATAACGCACAATTTGCATTAATATATTGTTTTATGAAAAAAATTGTATTCTGCGGCGGTGGCAGCGCCGGACACGTTATTCCAAATATTGCTATTATTGAGGCTGTACCCCCTCAATTTTATCCCTGTTATATCGGAACAGGAGGTATTGAAAAAGACATTTGTAATAAAAATCAAATACCATTTTATGAGTTTGACGGCGTTAAACTCATAAGAGGGAAATTTTTTTGCAACCTTACCATACCCTTTAAACTTTTAAAAAGCGTTAGTCATTGCAAAAAAATACTCAAAAAGGTTAACCCCGCTCTGCTATTTTGCAAGGGGGGTTATGCCTCTCTGCCTCCTGCCCTTGCTGCTGCAAAGTTAAAAATTCCCATTATAATTCATGAATCCGACATCACAATGGGATTGGCAAATAAAATCATAGCAGGAAAAGCAAAACTGATTTTAACTTCCTTCCCACAAACTGCAAACAACGTTAAAAACGGGCTATGCACCGGCTCTCCTATGCGTAAATGCCTGTTTGGTCAAAATGCAGCAGAGGCAAAAAAACAGTTGGACTTAGACCTACGCCCCACCATTTTAGTGTTTGGCGGGAGCAGTGGTTCATCTGCAATTAATAGCGCATTACGTAAAATTCTAATTCCGTTATGCAAAAAGTACAACGTAGTTCATTTATGTGGCAAAGGTAAGCTTATCGAAAGCAATATTTACGGGTATAGACAAATTGAATACGCTGATAATATGGGCGAATTGTACGCCTGTGCCGACTATGCCGTTGCGAGGTGTGGTTCCAACTCAGCTTTTGAACTGATTGCCCATAAAATACCAACGCTGTTTATTCCGCTTGACAACGGAGCAACCAGGGGTGACCAGGTTGAAAATGCAAAATACTTTTTAAATAAAGGCCTATGCAGGGTTTTGCGTGAAAGAGAATTAACGCCGTCAACTCTTGAAACGGAGATAAAAGAGTTAATTTCAGACCAGAAAATAAAAACCGCACTGCGCGAAGATGACACGCAATGCGGAACAGATAACGTTATTAGGGCTATACTGTCGGTTGTTAAAAATTAATTATTCCGAAACCGGCAAGAACCATTTTTACGCCGAGTAGTATTAAGACCACACCTCCGATAATTTCGGCAACGCACGCCTTTTTCTGGAAGAGCTTGCCGAAACGGTTACCGATAAATAATCCTATATAAGAGATAATAAAGGTAACTACTCCGATTATTGCAACTGCTAACCATGCCCAGAGCTGAATGTTGGTTACACACTCAACGTTCAGAAGCGTGTTAAACGTAAACCCAACAAATAGTGCGTCTATACTCGTTGCAACCGCTTGAAGCAAAACTGTGGGAATTGAAAAGGACTTAACCTCGCTGATTTCTTCATCTTCCGCACGTAACTCCTTAATGCCGTCATAGACCATTTTACCGCCGATTATTAACAGAAGTCCAAAACCTATCCAATGGTCAACCGAGTCAAAGAACTCAAACTGCTGAAATGCAAGACCTATGTAAAAACCTATTATGGGCATAAGAGCCTGAAAAATACCGAAAAATAAAGGTATAACTACACTTTTACGCTTTGAAATACCACGGTAGACCATACCGTCACAAATAGAAACGGCAAAGGCGTCCATCGCAAGAGAAACGCCTGTAAGCAATATTGTTAGCAACAAACTCCATATCATATATTGATTATATCACTGAACAGAAATATTGTAAATATTTTTAATATAATTTTTAGAAAAGTGCTTAAATAAATTTGCTTTTTTAATATTTTTGAGTATAATACTATTGT
>JBJFAG010000217.1:0-2359 GCA_051887795.1 Candidatus Coproplasma sp.
CTTGCGGAAATGAAAAATTCTGCAAACTAAATATATTATCGGGTAGCTTGAATTTTTCGGTGCGCCGTGGTATAATCATAGCACATTGATAATTCAGGCTGCTTTGATTCAAAGGAGTAAAAGAATGAAATCAAAGCAAAACAACAAAGACTACATTGTCGGAATGTACGTAAGATTAAGCCGAGACGACGAACGTGCAGGCGAATCGCTGTCTATCGAAAACCAAAAGGCTATCCTTTCGGAATATATCGACGAACAGGGCTGGACTCTCCACGATATTTATGTGGACGACGGAATTTCGGGAACCTCGTTTGAAAGACCGGGCGTTAAGAGATTACTCGAAGACGCAAAGCAAGGCGTTATCAATACGATACTTGTCAAGGATATGAGCCGTTTCGGAAGAAACTACATTATGGTAGGACAGTATCTCGATTACGTCTTCCCTACGTTCGGAATACGGTTTGTGGCGTTGTCGGACAATATCGATACGGAGAACAAAGATACTCCCGCTATGGATATGATGCCGATTACCAACGTGTTCAACGAATGGTGGGCGGCAACCACAAGCAAGAAGTTGCGCGCCGTGCGTATCAAGAACGCAAAGGAAGGCAAAAACGGAATGTCCCACCCGCCGTACGGTTACATACTCGGAACGGACGAAAAACGTACCCTGCAAATAAACGAAGAAACCGCCCCTATTGTAAAACGCATTTTTGAAATGCGGGCAAACGGTTTAACACCGAGAAAGATAGCGGATATTCTGAACGCCGAAAAGGTTTTAACGCCCAACGATTATAGAATAGCCACGACGGGCATTAACGGTGTTAGAAATTCTTCGCACTTATGGCATACCACCGTTTTGAGAACGCTATTGTCTAATCAAGCGTATATCGGCAATTTAGTCCAGCACAAATCAACTACAATTTCATACAAGAACCACAAGTGGCAACGCCGTCCTGAAGAAGAATGGATTATCATCGAAAATGCACACCAAGCCATTATCTCGAAAGAACTATGGGATAAAGTTAAGGAAGTCGAAAAGGCTGTAGGACACGGAAAGCATACCGCAAGAGGGTTTATGCACCCGCTTTCGGGACTGATGTTCTGTGCGGACTGCGGAGCAAAAATGCGGCTCGGCTGGAATATGCCGAAAGATATTCCGTATTTCAATTTCAACTGCGGAACGAAATCGCGTATGGGTTCGTCTGCTTGTTTCAGCCATTTCATTACCGTACCCGTTTTGGAACAAATCGTCCGTAACGACGTTGCCGCAAAAGCCAAAATGATTATAGGGCACGAAGCGGAATTCAAACGACAGTATCTGGAACGGCAAGCGGCACTTGCGGACAGAAATCAAGCCGACGTCAAGAAAGACCTTAAAAGAGCCGAAAAGCGTTTAACCGAACTTGATAAGTTAATTGAAGCTGCGTTTGAAGAAAAGGTTGCAGGCAAAATCCCCGAAAGCGTGTGCGTGAAGTTAATCGAAAAGTACACCGCCGAACAGACGGAACTGAAAGAAAAAATAACTTCTCTTACGCAGGGACTTGAAGAATTGACGCAAGTAAAAACGGACGTTGACGAATTTATTCGAAGGCTAAAAATTTATTTTAACTCGCCTACGTTAACTCGTGAAATGTGTCTGGCGTTATTCGACCACCTTATCATCGGTGGCAAAGAAACGGTTACGGGAAAACCGCAGGAGATTCATATCTACTATAAGATTGATATCGACTCGGTTCTGTCGCCTTAACAAACCAACTACCCTCAAAATAGGCATTATGTCCATTTGACCTATTAGAAGGAATGGCGGAGTACTATTCCGCAGAACTTGCAGAAAAGGTTACAAGGGGCATGAAAGAAAACGCCTTAAAAGGTCTTTGGAACGGAGGAAATACTCCTTTCGGTTATGTGGTCAATGCGGAACGGAAACTCGATATAGACCCGCAAACCGCACCCATCGTTGCAGAGATATTCAAAATGAGTAACGACGGAAAGACGGTAAAAGAGATATTCAACATAATGTCAGAGCGTAAAGTTACCCGTTCCAATGGCAAGCCTTTGCGGTACAACGCCATTCGGTATATGCTCTCCAACAGAGTTTACATAGGAGAGTATAGTCATATGGGCGTGGTAATCAAAGACAGCGTACCGCCGATTGTATCGGAAGAACTGTTCAATGCCGTACAGTTAGAACTTGCTAAAAACAGTAAAGCGCCTGCAAGGCATACGGCGGATGACGACTATCTTTTGACTACACGGCTTTTTTGTGGCAAATGCGGCGCAATGATGGTTGCGCAGGCAGGGACAAGCGGAACCAAAGGCGTTGTCTATAGGTATTACGATTGTGTGCGACATAAAA
>JBJFAG010000218.1:0-2356 GCA_051887795.1 Candidatus Coproplasma sp.
AGCTCTTACCATTGCACAATAAGTACAGCTTTTCATAGCCTATGGAGAGCAACGAACCCATCTTCATAATAAGCATTATGATAACGGTCGAAAGAATCGAAGGTATAACGACGTAACGCATCTGCTGCATCTTGCCCGCGCCGTCTATCTGAGCTGCCTCGTAAGACGTAGGGGAAACAGCTATGATTGCCGCGAAGAATACGATTGAGTCGTAACCTGCATGCTCCCACAGACCGCTTATTTCATAAATCGCTCTGAAGTATCTTGTTGAATAAATAAGACCGTCACCTGTTACGCTTGCCTGCTGACCAATTGCAGAACCTTCGCCACAGAGAAGGGTTATAAACTTGGAAACGATACCCATTTCAGCACCGGCAGCTGAAGGACCACGGAAGAGTGCGATAACCAACGTGGTTACAACGACGGTTGAAAGGAACTTAGGCAGATATACGCATACCTGAATAATGCTTCTCGTAATATTGGAACGGATTTCATTGAAGAAAAGAGCCAATATAATAGGCATAGGGAAGCCGAACATCAGGCCGTAGAACGCCAGGGCAAACGTATTTCTGAACGCCTGCCAGAAGTCCGCAGAATAGGTAGAATTAAAAAATACCGTACTGAAGTTCGAAAGACCTACCCAGTTTCTGTCGAGTACGTCGATCTTTGTCGGATCGTACTTAAAGCTCTCGACCAAGTTGTACATGGGTAAGTACTTCCAGAGGAAGTACACTAAAAGCATAGGTACTAACATTAAGTAAAGACGCCAGTCTCTCAAAATGGTCAGCCCTGTTGACTTCCAGCGATTCCTCTCTGTTTCGTCCCTTACTCTCTGTTCGGCGGGCATCGAATAGGTGCCGGTCGCCTCGTCAAGCGTAAGGAAATCGTCACATTTGAGTTTAAACATTCACGTTTCCTCCTACATAAAATAATATAATGTCCGTTAAGACACGTATTATTCAAAATTAATAGTACGTCAATCGTACAAATCGTTCTGCTTGTTTAATATTTCAAGCGATTCCTCGTCGATCTCCTCAAGCTCGTCCCCGAACTCGTCACGACGCATCTTTTCTTTGCGTTCCACATCCAGCCTCGCCAGGAAGGCGTTCTGGTCTTCAACCATGCCGTCGAAGCGGCGAAGAACTATTACTATCAAGGCCCCGATTATCAGCGATACTACGTCGTACAACGCAAACGCCATATACGCAGTGCCTGCGTTTACTCCCTCTACAGGGGAGATGGCCAGCCCTATTGAGTATACGGTCGCCCTTCCGAGGCACACGCAACCCCACGCACCTGCAACGAATAACGCCGTCGCCCACCATCTTGAAACAATCTTGTCCACACCGATGAGGTAGCGGGGAATGAGCATTAAAGCAATAAAGGCATTGCCGATTATGTACGTTGCATAATGCCTGCCCTCTCCGTTTGTCAACAAACAGTAGAGAAGTCCGCTCATCAGAGCGTAAATTACAGACGGCCAACCCCACCTCAGCATCACCACTGCGACTATCGGCACCATGAACGATAACGTAAACGTCGCCTGCGAGGGGAACCACTTCATTGCGAAATACGGTAACAACTCACCGAGGGCAAGGATAACCGCAAATAAAAACAGGTCTGTCAATCTATATTGTTTTACGGATATCTGTCTTGAACCATTCTTACGCATATTATAACAAACCGCACATTGTGAAAACGCACTTTTGTGATATTATCACATTTAGCTTAATCATTATAACACGGCAATTTACAAAAATCAATACTTTTTTTAATTGTTTCTCAAAAAAAAATGTGATACAATAATTAACGGAAACAGGAGTCTTTTTTATGCAAATTTTAACTGTCACACCAGACGACAATTTATCGAATATATTGTCTGAAATTAAGGAACCAACCACAATATATATGAAAAAAGGCGTTTATCGCTGTAAACTCGTCATCGCAGCCGACGACTTGACAATAATCGGTGAGGACCGTGAAACAACTGTAATTTGTTACGACGATTTTGCCAAAAAAGCCAATACCGACGGCAGAGAATATAATACTTTCCGAACTTTCACAATGTGCGTGACGGGTGAAAGGTGTATTTTAAAAAATCTGACCGTTGCCAATTTAAACACCAAGCCCGAAGAGGTCGGGCAGTGCGTCGCCCTCTCGGTCAACGCTAAGGTCTTTAAGGCGGAAGACGTCGACCTCCGCTCCACGCAGGACACCCTGTTTACCGCCCCCTTCCCCGACGACCTGGTTATACGCTACTCGGGTTTAACCGACGACCCCACCTACTACGACGGGTTTATTCCCAAAGACCAGCTGTATATGGAGGGCGGCTCGGTTCAGCTGTACGAGGGGTGCA
>JBJFAG010000219.1:0-2339 GCA_051887795.1 Candidatus Coproplasma sp.
CACGAACAGGGTGCTTCTCATGCGGCTGACGGCTATGCAAGGGTTACCGGCAAGGTGGGCGTTTGCATTGCAACGAGCGGCCCCGGTGCAACCAACCTGGTTACGGGTATCGCTACCGCTTATATGGACAGTATTCCCATGGTTGCAATAACCGGCAACGTTGCTTTAAACAACCTCGGCAGGGATTCCTTCCAGGAGGTTGACATTGCAGGCATTACTATGCCTATAACCAAACACAACTATATCGTTAAAGACGTTAAGGATCTGGCCGATATAGTAAGACAGGCATTCTATATTGCTAATTCAGGGCGTAAAGGTCCCGTACTTATCGACGTATTAAAAAATGTGCAGATTGCCGAATACGACTACGAACCCGTCAAGCCCGCGGAAGTTAAAAAGGTTGCGGTTGACGAAACCAAGCTTAAAGTTGCAACTGAGATTATTAACTCATCCTCCCGCCCCTTGCTTATGGTTGGCGGTGGCGCTGCCTCTTCCAACGCATCCGACGAGATTGTGGCGATTGCTAAAAAGCTCAACGCCCCCGTTGCCTACACGCTTATGGGCAAGGGCGTCATTGACGACAGTGCGGAATATAACCTTGGCATGATGGGTATGCACGGCACTAAGGCAGCCGCTAAGGCGGTAATCGAAAGCGATTGCATAATTGCCTTAGGCACACGTTTTTCAGACAGGGTTGCACTCAACAGGAACCTGTTTGCCAACGGTAAAAAGGTAATTCAGATCGACGTGGATAACGCTGAGTTTAACAAGAACGTTCAGGTTACCACCACCATTTTGGGCGACGTTGCCCTCTGCTGTGAAAAGCTTTTACCCCTTTTGGATGGTAAGAATGACGAGTGGCTTAAAACCACGCTTTCCTATAAGAGCGAGAGGGTAGACGGCAACTGCAGGGCATACGAAATATTGCGCACTGCGGCGGCTATTGCCCCTGCTGACAGTCCGTTAATTACCGACGTCGGCCAGCACCAGATGTGGACAGCACAGGAATACCCCGTGCATAAGCCCAGAAAATTCTGCTCCAGCGGCGGTCTCGGCACTATGGGCTACGGTATGGGTGCGGCCATCGGTGCGGCGTTCGGTTCGGGGAAACCCTGCGTTTTAGTTACGGGCGACGGCTGCTTCAATATGAATTTGAACGAGCTGTCTACCGCAGTTACCCAGGGCATACCCATGGTAATACTCCTTATGAACAACGGCGTATTGGGTATGGTAAGGCAGTGGCAGAAGATTTTCTATGATAGAAGATTTTCGCAGACGACTTTGCAGAAAAAGACCGACTACATTAAATTTGCCGAGAGCTTTGGGGCCAAAGGCGTGCTTTTAGACAAGGACGACGACGTTAAAGCTAAGCTTGAAGAGGCCTTTGATTATGCAATTAAAAATTGCTCTCCCGTTGTCGTAGATTGCCATATATCCCCCGACGACAACGTTTTGCCCATGATTAAACCGGGTGCAACATACGAGACGCAGATGGATAAAATGGAGGAAAATTAAGGTGGAAGAAAATAAGACGAAAAAATATACTATTGGCGCGCTCGTTTCCAATAAGAGCGGTGTTTTAACGAGAATTACAGGTCTTTTTGCAAGACGTGGCTACAACATTGAAAGCTTAACCGCTTGTGCTACCGAGGACCCCAACCTCTCCCGTATGACGATTATTTTGAAGGGTGACGAATATACCCTTTACCAGATGATACGCCAGATGGACAAATTAGAGGACGTTAAAAAGATAGGTTGCGCAAACGAGCTTGACTGCGTTTACAGAGAGCTGTTACTTGCTAAGGTAAACGCAACCGCTGAAGCAAGAACGCAAATAGGTCTTATAAACGACATATATAAGGCTAAGGTTGTAGACCTTTCCATAGATACTATGATTCTGGAGATCACCGGCGACCCCGAAAAGCTTGATGCGTATTTAAAGATTATCGAACCCTTCGGAATACTTGAAATGCAGCGTACGGGCGTAACCGTTCTGGCAAGGGGCAGACATACCCTTAAGGACAGGGATTGTTACGGCGACTTCGTTAACTGAGAGGTAATTTAAATGAAAAATATATTTTCCGAAAGTCTGGATATGAGTTCGCAGCGCTCCCTTTTGAGGGCGCTCGGCTGGACTGACAGCGAAATACAGAAACCTATGGTGGGCATTATCTGCGCACAGAGCGAGATTATCCCCGGACATATGCACCTCGATATGATTGCAAAGGCTGCGGCGGAGGGCGTTATTGCCGCCGGCGGTAAGCCCGTCATCCTCCCCTCTATAGGCGTTTGCGACGGCATAGCTATGGGGCATACGGGTATGAAGTACTCCCTCCCCT
>JBJFAG010000220.1:0-2334 GCA_051887795.1 Candidatus Coproplasma sp.
CCCTATTTTGTAGGTGCGCCTATGTTCTACCTTGCATACCTGATAGTAAGCTCTATTCAGCTTGGTGCAACGGTGGACTATGCAATACTTTTCACCGATACGTATATGGAATACCGACGGGAAATGGGGAAGAAAGAGGCAATCGAGCAGACCGTGCCGAAAGTTACAGTCTCCCTGTTGACGTCAGGAACGGTGCTTGCAGTAGTAGGCTTCCTTCTTTCAGGTATATCAAGCCACGGCATACTTTCACAGCTTGGACTTTTAATCGGCAGAGGCACGCTCCTTTCGTTGGGGACGGTATTCTTCGTACTGCCGGGAATGCTCTATCTTCTTGATTGGGTAATAAAACATACTACTTTAAAATGCAATTTCAAAAGCAGTAAAAAATCGGAGGCAATAGTCAATGAAAAAAATTAATAGAATAGCAGCAGTCATACTGTCAGGCGTAATAGTGAGCGGGGCGGTATTCTGTTCTGGCTGTAACTCAACAACGGATGCGGACAACGAGCCGACAAATGATACATATAGCCCTTCGTCAGATGAAGAAACTACACTGACGGCCACAGACAAGGAGGAGGTCTTATACGTCAACCTCGACGCAAGCGGAGCTATAAAAGACGCATACGTAGTCAATATCGTAGGTGGCGGAAAAACGGTTGACTACGGTGATTACGAGTGGGTTAAGGTGTTAAACACCTCGGATGAAATTACACAGGAGGGCGACCAGATCACCGTTAATTGCTCTGGCGACAGGGTTTATTACGAAGGAAAGCTTAAGCAAGTCGAACTGCCTTGGAATATTTCAATACGTTATTTTATCGACGGTACGGAATATTCAGCGGAACAGGTTGCAGGAAAGAGCGGTAAGCTGGAGATAAAATTTTCTGTTGCCAAAAACGAAAAGCATACGGGGAATTTCTTTGAAAGCTACGCTCTGCAAGCTTCCTTTACATTGAACACGCAGAAGTGTAAAAATCTTTCTGCTCCCGATGCAACGGTTGCCAACGTGGGTAAAAACAAGCAAATTTCCTATACGCTTTTACCCGGCAAGGGAATCGATACGTCAATCACGGCAGACGTCACCGAATTTGAAATGAGTGCTGTATCGATAAACGGCGTACCGATGTCTATGGGTATGGAGATTGACGACAGTGAACTTGTAGATAAAATCGTTGAATTACAGGATGCTGTCAGCCGGGCGAGCGACGGTGCTAACCAGCTTGCAGAAGGGCTCGACGAGCTTTTGGCCAATAATACAAGTTTAACAGACGGCACAAACGAACTGAAAGACGGACTTGCCGAACTCAAAGACAATAACCAGACTTTAATAGACGGCACACGTCAGGCATACGAGGGGTTGTGTATATCAGTCCAGGAGGTATTAAATGCTCGTCTGGCCGAAAACGGATTGGGAGAATTAACGCTTACTCCCGAAAACTATGCAGAGCAACTTGCTCAAGTCGTAGCGCAGCTTGACGAAACGCTCGTCAGAGAACAGGCAGAGCAAGTTGCACGTTCAACCGTTACGGCACAGGTCGAAAACAATGCGGATGCGTTGTATATGGGATACCTGAAAGAAAGCGAAAACGAGATTTATGCGCAGTACGTAAAATCTATCGAAAACGATATCTACTCACAGTATATAAATGAAAATGCAGATAGTATTTATTATGTTTACGTAAAGGGCCAGAACGACGCTAACAGCGATGTTTTGTATAAAAGCTTTGCATATCAATATGTTTATCAGCAGGCTCTCGCCTCGGGGTTAAGCGAGGAACAGGCAACGGCATATGTCACCAGCGAAGCAGGTCAGCTGGAGATTATGGGAGTATATACCAGTCTCACCGACGACCAGAAAACGGCTATAATCTGGGGAGCGGTAGACGAGTTGACTTATAAACAGATGAAGACAATTTTATCGGGTGCGTTGAGCGGATTGGACGAAATGCAGAAGCAGGCTATTTTAGAAGGTGCTGTCAACTCTCTCACTTCCTTGCAGAAACAAGAAATCCTTGCAGGGGCTGTAGCAACTCTTACCGACGAGCAGAAAGCGCAGATACGTAGCGGATATATTGAACAGCTGATGGCAAGCGAAGAGGTTGCCCAACAGATAGAAGGGGCCGTATCCGACGCAAACGAGGCTAAAACGCAGATTGAAACTCTTAAATTTCAACTTGACGAGTTTGGAACGCTGTATAACGGAATAGTCGAATATACCGACGGAGTTATGCAGGCGTATGACGGTGCGGAAGAGCTTGCAGACGGACTTACAGACTATACCGACGGCGTTTCACAGGCAGAGGACGGTGCAAACGAGCTCAATGACGGATTGCA
>JBJFAG010000221.1:0-2333 GCA_051887795.1 Candidatus Coproplasma sp.
GTCATATTGCCGTCGGTAATGCAGAAATCGGGGGTAACGCTCAACCCCTCGACTGCGTTTTTCATACAAAGTCTCGTCGCCTGTAAGATGTTAATCTCGTCTATAATCTGCGGTTCGATGCGGCATATGTTGTAGGCAATCGCATTTTCCATAATACGTTTTGCCAGCTCCTCACGCTTTTTTGCAGACAGCTTTTTACTGTCGTCAATGCCCTCTATAATATTATCTGTGGGCATAATCACAGCCGCACACACGACGGGCCCTGCAAGGGGGCCTCTGCCCACCTCGTCTGCACCGCAGACCCGCACATATCCCTTATCGAACAGCTCTCTTTCGTACTTTAATTTTTCTTCAACGTCGTAAATCTTCATAGTAAATCAAAATGTAAAGGTCTTACAATCGTCCACGCTGTCAAGCGTAACCCTGCCCAGCCTGCCTTTTCTGAAGTCGTCGATAACTGCCTTTTCGCCCCGTTCGTAGTCGTATTCACTGCCACGGAGTATAAACCCACGGCGTATGCACACCCTCTCCAGCATTTCTAAGGGAGTTTCCTCGCTCTCTATGCCGTAGCGCTCCTTTAAAGCAGCAGGGTATTTTTCCTTCATCTCCGCCAAAAGGGCCAGGGATATGTCGTCCATATCCAATATATCGTCGTTTAAACTGCCCACGTAGGCAAGGCGGATTGCCAATTTCTGGTTTTCAAAGGCGGGGGGAGTGGTTCCGGGGGTATCGAGCAGCTCCCAGCCGTCAAGCCTTACCCACTGTTTGCCCCTGGTTACGCCTGCCTTATCGCCCGTCTGAGTACGTGCCGCACCTGCAATTAAGTTTATAACCGTACTCTTGCCCGTATTGGGTACGCCGCACACCATAAAACGGAAGGTCTTGGAGTAACCTTTCAGCTCGCTTGCGTTGCGCTTATCTTCAATTAATTTTTCAATTGCCCCGCATATATCCCTCTTCGAACGGTTATCAGCGGCATTAATTTTAACGCAGGGCGCACCGCCTGAACGGATATAGGCGGCAATGCTCTCCGCCCTACCGTCGGCCAAATCGCTCTTATTCAATACGTATAAAACGGGCTTTGAGCCGAACATCTTCTTTAATTTTGGGTTAAATGACGAGGCAGGGCATCTGGCGTCCAACACGTAGATAATGCCGTCGCACAGCTTTACGTTGTCCTCCATCATTCTCATTGCCTTGGTCATATGCCCGGGAAACCACTGTAAATGCTTCAAATCCCTACCTCCTTTTTTTAATCCTTATTATCCTTCAGTAAATCAGGTCTGCGCTCTTTGGTTATCTTTAAGCTCTGCTCCCTTCTCCACTTGTCTATCATTGCGTGATTGCCCGAAAGCAGGACCTCAGGCACGCTTACCCCCCTGAATATAGCGGGGCGAGTGTACTGCGGGTACTCCAAAAGTCCGTCCGAAAAGCTCTCGTCGATGAGAGATGCGGAGGAGATTACACCGTCCACGTAGCGGGCAACGCAGTCGCAGATGACCATTGCGGGCAGCTCGCCGCCCGTCAGAACGTAGTCGCCTATGGATATCTCCTCGTCGATAAACTCGTCCAAAACCCTCTGGTCGACGCCCTCGTAGTGGCCGCAGAGTATTAAAATATTCTCTTTTGAGGACAGCTCGGCAACCTTACTCTGGCTGAGCGTCTGCCCCTTGGGCGAGGTAAAAAGCCTTAACGCCCTATGGTCGGGGTCCACCGCCTCTATGCAGCTTGCAATGGGCTGGGGCATCATAACCATGCCCGCCCCGCCGCCAAAGGGGTAGTCGTCGCACTTTAAGTGCTTATCCTGAGAATAGTCGCGTATGTTTACTGTTTCAATACTCAGTTTACCCCCGTCGCAGGCACGCCCGATAATACTCTGTTTAAGCGGTTCAAACATCTCGGGGAAGAGGGTTAAAATTGTTATTTTCATTTACTCTCCAACCCCACTTGGGCAAGGCGTTTTTTGTTTAAGGTTATTATGCCGCCATCGACGTCGATACTCTCGATAACCCCGTCCGCCGCAGGAAAGGTGAGGTGGCTTCCGTCAACCTTCTCCACCTCGTATATATCCGACCTGGCGGGGGTAATAGAGGTAACCGTACCTATCTCCGTCCCGTCCTCTGTAACCGCCTTACAGCCTATAACGTCGGCAATGTAAAACCTGCCTTCGGGCAGGGCGGGGGCATCAATCCTCTTCGCCTCAACGTTTAAACCGCGTAAAAGCTCTGCCGAATTTCTGTCGCAAACACCTGCCAGAGCGACAATGGCGCAGTCCCCTCCGCAGGGGCGAACGTTGAGCATTTTATAGGGATTACCCCCGATATATACCTTAG
>JBJFAG010000222.1:0-9580 GCA_051887795.1 Candidatus Coproplasma sp.
AAACTCCTATTCAGTTTTATATGAAGAGTAGGCGACATCTTATCCTTAAGTAAATCACGTCGTAGTCTCGCACGTAGTTTTCCTCTTTGTCGACTAAAATTAATCAAGCTCAAAGGCACCTGTGTAGAGCTGATAATACTTGCCCTTCTGCTCCAACAGCTGTTCATGGTTGCCCCTCTCGATAATTACGCCGTGTTCCAATACCATTATTGCATGGCTGTTGCGTACAGTGGATAATCTATGAGCTATAACGAATACCGTCCTGCCTTCCATAAGTTTATCCATACCCTGTTCGATAAGCTTTTCCGTACGGGTATCGATTGAAGAGGTTGCCTCATCCAAAATAAGTACGGGACATTGAGATACCATTGCCCTTGCAATTGCAAGCAGCTGCCTCTGACCTTGGGATAGGTTGGAGCCGTCACCTTTTATTTCGGTATTATACCCTTCAGGCAAATGCTCGATAAAACTATGCGCATTTGCAAGACGTGCTGCCTTTATACACTCCTCATCACTCGCCTCTAATCTGCCGTAACGGATATTATCCATAACAGTACCCGTAAACAGGTGAGTATCCTGCAATACAATACCCAAAGAACGCCTTAAATCCTGCTTTTTTATATCACGGATATTAATGCCGTCATAGGTTATTTCACCAGACTGAATATCGTAAAACCTGTTGATAAGGTTGGTTATCGTTGTCTTACCTGCACCTGTCGAGCCGACAAATGCAATCTTCTGGCCAGGCTTTGCAAAAAGTGATATATCGTGGAGAATTACCTTCTTCTCGTCATAACCGAAGGTTACGTGGTTAAATCGGATATCGCCCTTTAAGGGAACGTATTCACATGTCCCGTCCGCTTTGGGTTTTTTCCAGGCCCACTCACCCTCTGCGCTTTCACCGTGGGTTAAGGTGATATCACCACCCTCGTCTTCGGCCTTTTCATCAACCATATCGAAGATACGCTCCGCACCAGCAAGAGCCATCGTTATTGCCGCAAACTGCTGTGAAACCTGCTGTACAGGCATATTAAACTGACGTGTGTACATCAAGTATGATATTAACATACCCGTCATTAATGCAACACGGTTAATTTCTGCTCCGTTAGTGTAGCAATACAAAGAAAGTAAAGCAGTCTCGCTACCGAAAGCGATAATTAATATACCGATTACAGCAACCAGAACGTATTGCAAATACCCGATATTATTATTAACAGGGCCTAAAACATTTGCGTATCCATTTGCCTTTTGGCCGGCCTCGTAAAGTTCGTCGTTGAGTTTTTTGAAATTCTCCCTTGCAACGCCTTCGTGACAGAACACTTTAATAACCTTCTGACCGTTTGTCATCTCTTCAACGTAGCCGTTTACCGTACCGAGAGCCTTTTGGTTTTTAACGTAGTACTTTGCCGCACCGCCGCCAATCTTCTTTGTTACAAAGAATACGACTATTACCATTGCAATTACGACAAACATAAGTGTTACGCTGTAGTAAATCATAAAGGCAAGGACGGCAACCAGGGTAAGGAATGAAGAAATTAATTGAGGTATAGTCTGTGACAACAACTGACGCATTGTGTCAACGTCGTTGGTGTACAAGCTCATTATGTCGCCGTGAGTATGTCCGTCAAAATACTTTAAGGGTAAATTCTGCATTTTTGAGAACATATCAATACGAAGCTTTTTTAGCGTCTTGTTACAAATGAGCATCATTATAAGGCTATACGTCAATGAAGAAGCTGCACCTATGAAATAGATGACTGCCATCATTATTATGTTGGGATAAATAACCCCGTGCATATCTGCGTTGACGCCGTTTGCAATGAGCTCAGAAGTGATATAAGAAACCCTGGATGCTGCAAATACGTTAGCAACCGAGGCCAGCAATACGCACACAACGACAATAGCCGTGGCAAACTTATTATTTGAGAAGGCATATTTTATCAACCTTCCCAACGTTTTCATAGGGTTCTTGGCCGGTTTTCCACCGTGCATTTTGATAGGCGGCATTACTCTTCACCCCCTTCTGCATGTGCTTTATTTTCGGTCTGCGACTCGTAAACTTCCCTGTATATCTCGTTGCTCGCAATAAGCTCCTCATGGGTACCGATACCGTTAATTCTGCCGTTATCAAGTACTATTATCTTATCGGCATCCTCAACAGAGGCAATACGCTGCGCAATGATTATCTTGGTGACTTCAGGTGCATACTTTCTTAGCGCACCCCTGATCTCTGCATCAGTTTTTGTATCTACTGCAGACGTGGAGTCGTCAAAGATTATTATTTTAGGCTTTTTCAAAAGCGCCCTTGCAATACATAGACGTTGCTTCTGACCGCCGGAAACGTTAACACCGCCCTGTCCTAAATCATAATCGTACTTGCCTGGTAATCCCTCTATAAACTCATCGGCACATGCCTGTTTGCAAGCAAGGCGTAATTCCTCGTCCGTTGCATTCTCATCACCCCAACGCAAATTTTCTGCAATTGAACCTGAGAATAAAACGTTTTTCTGTAACACCATTGCAACGCTGTTTCTCAAAGCATCTAAATCATAATTTTTAACATCTACTCCACCAACGTATACACTGCCCCTCTCGGCGTCATACAGACGGGGAATTAATGAAACAAGTGAAGTCTTACCGGAACCTGTAGCACCGATTATACCCACCGTTTCACCTGATTTAATTGTGAAAGTCAAATCCTGCAATACCATTAAATCTGCCTTTTGAGAATAGCAGAAATCTACGTCGTTGAATTGGATCGAACCGTCTGCAACTACCTTTAGGGGATTTGTTGCCTTGGGCAGAGTGGTACGTTCGTTCAACACTTCGCAGATACGGTCCGCAGATCCCTTTGACATGGAAATAAAGGTTAAACACATTGCAACCATCATTACGCCTGAAAGAATCTGAGCGGAATACTGAATAAGCGTCTGAATCTGTGAAGGCTTAACGCTGGCAAAGGTGATATTTCCCACCGTCATGTTGGAACCGAGCGTTAAAATTAATATGTTTATAGTAAACATTATTAATGTAACGGCAGGCGTTAATGAAGTCATAAAGGTCTCTGCCTTGACGGAATAGTGATAGAGCTCCTCTGAAGCAACCTTCATCTTGCTCTTCTCTCTATCCTCCCTGACGTAGCTTTTTACCACTCGGATAGCCGTTAAATCTTCCTGTACAACCTCGTTGAGCTTATCGTACTTCTTGAACATTGTTTTAAAGTAGGGAATAGCTTTTATCATGAATATAGATACAAGCACACCGAGCACCAACGCGCCACAACCGAACAAAAGCGCCATAAACGGTTCAATGAACAGCGTCATAATTATTGCCGTAATAAAGAGAATAGGCGCCCTGACTAACATTCTGATACACATCTGATATGCATTCTGAACATTGGTTACGTCAGTCGTAATTCTTGTAATTAAACTGGAAGTCGAATAATTATCAATGTTAGCAAACGAGAAGGTCTGCAAATTATTGTACATATCCTCCCTCAGATTATGGGCAAAACCGCAGGAAGCTTTTGCAGCAAGTTTAGCCCCCGTCACGCCGCAGAACATAGCAAACAGCGAACACAGTACCATAAGGCAGGCGTACAGCGCAATATTCCCGCCGTTAATCGGATTGCCGACAGCCATACTCTCCAGCTCACCTACAATGAAAGTCATTAAGAAGGGAATAATAATTTCCATAACCGCCTCACCCATCATAAGGATTGGCGTCAAAATGGAATAAAGCTTATATTCCCTCACGCTTTTAAGTAAAGTTTTAAGCATTTATTACCTCTTAAAGTAATTTATTCAATTCTACATTATATCAAATAAATACGGTTTAGTCAAATGTTATAACAATTCTCCATACTCAGGCAATGTTAAAAATATGTAAATGACAAAAATTAAGACACAAAAAAAATGAGTTCCGCACATGGCAGAACCCATTAATAATCAAATAAAAACAAAACAACTAATCATTGGGCTTTTCCTTCTCATCGGAAGGCGCCTCAGCCTCACTGTTTTTCGATCTGGAGAGTTTAACCAACTTGATCGTCTGTGAGATAATTACGGGTACGGCGATAACAAAGATAATGATTAACACACCGAACTTGCTTAAAAACGAAAAGATCTTACCCCATCCCGCAGAGTTAGAAATGCACAGCCCGTAGACCTCGTCAGCAGTACGGAAACCGCCGTCGGGCCCATAATTATTAACGCCTTTAGTAACCAATCCATCCTCGGTAATTTCGATAATTTTATGTACAATCGTGTAACCGTCCAGGCTGTTACCTGCTCCGTCTTTAAAATTATCGTCAGCCTTAAAAACAATGTTGTCCCCCACATTAAGCGAAGAGTAATCAACATTTTTAAAGACAATCAGATCCCCTGTCATTATTTCAGGTTCCATTGAATTAGTCTGGACGACGGAGAACGAATACCCGAAAAAATTGACAGGTCTGTTCTGACTGCGGCAGACGATCATATTAATCAGCAGCAGCCCTACAAACACGAAGATTATCGTCGAAATTACGGTACAGATTACCGAAAGAACGTGTTTAACTTTTGATTTATTTACCTTTTCAGCCAAGATTACTCATCCTTTTTTTTCTTAAATTTGCGTTTAGAAAACTTAGCAGACCTTGTGGCACTGCGCACGCCGTCGTACTCATCCTTCAACGTGTAGAACTTTGCCTCCTCACGTTCCAGGATACGCTGGGCCCTTTCAATCTCCTCCCACTTTAATTTCAGGAAGAGCTTACGGCGCCTGACTCTTTCCTTCTGCCTTTTAACCAACAATTTCTGCCTGGATTTTACAGGCATTTTTCTAAGTTCGTCCTCGTCAAGGGGGGGCATACCGTCCTCGATCAATTCGGAGTACATAGCGTCGTTAATGCGGGAAACCGAGCGGAAGAACTTAGCAAAATTAATTTTTAAATTCTGTTCTACACCAAATTCGCTATCGGTTGCCTCACGCATCAGCTCACCCTTAATCTGGCGGTAGTAGTATTCGTTAATGGCGTCCGAACCGCAGTCCTGGGCGGAATCGTCAAAATCAGGCCTCAGAACAATATTATTTAAGACCTTATAATCCTTCTCGACGGGTGCAGAAAATTCAATACCGTCATACTTTTCACGCTTAATAACGTTGTTGGCGAGCATTGACTGCAAGCTTAAACCGACCATAACAGTCAAGTCGTCGTAGTAGTCGCCGTCAACGGGCAACTCCTTACTCTGCATAGTTGCGCAGAAGCCGAGTTTCCTGTATGAAGAGATATACAGCCAAAGCTTATAGCAGTTGTTATAGTCGACGTTCTTCATCAAAAGGTTGGTCTTTTGAATGGGCGGACGAACGGGCTTTGAATGGTTAAGCGTTTTCATAAACTCCGTTGTCTGAAGGGAATAAATTCTCTTCCTTAACATCTGAATACGCTCATACAAAGCTAAATTAGCCTCGTTATTGACCTCGTTATTTTCAATCGGGTCATCGACCTTAAGGTCTAAATTGCAGGTAAAACGGCTGCCGCCGTATTCGAATTTACTCTGCATTTTAATATTCGTCTGATTGAAGGATTCAATCCTGTCCTTCATTTCGGCGTTACGCACTTCAACAAACCTCATCAGGTTATTAACAAGCGAACAGATAAAGCGGTTTTCGTAAATGCTTATATCCTCTTCCAGCTCGACGGAGAGCAATTTTTTTGCCTTAACCTCCCCCGTGTCCTGTTCGTAATTCTGCACGTATTGTGAGTGAGTAGAGAGGTGACGCACGGTTTTGGTTGTGGTACGCCTGACTTTGGCGACGTCCAACAAAAGCTCGTTTTCGGAGATGAACTTACGGGGACGGAAAACAATCTGTTCAAGAGAGGGCATAACACCTTCAATCTCGATTATCCAGTCGTCGTTAAGCTCAATTGTCTGGAGGAGGCTGTAGTGTTCAACGGTATTATTACCGCCGCGCAGTGCAGCAATAAATCTATCCAGACTATCCTTATCGCTATTGATTTTAGTTAAATAATCGCTTAAAAAATCTCTATCCATAACTCACCTAAAAAATCAGCCCAACCCGCTAAGGTCAGGCTCGGAATTTTAGTAAATGCCAAATTAAAGCCAAAAATAAGCTTAAGTCATTTTTAAAAGCTCGTTAATGTAGGCAATGCTGTAGGGCATAGTCCCCTCGCCGAACTTAACGTTAAAGAACTTGATAAGCTCTTCAAGCTCATCGTGTAAGAAGGTTAAATTCAAAGCGTTAAACTTACGCAAAACCTTGGAAGTAATAATGAAGTCGATACCGCCGATTTCGCTGCCACCGCACGCCATATAGACGGGAACGAAGAGGGCGAGCTGTTTCATAATACGGTTACCGAAGCTGACTTTGAATTTAGTCCTGATGAAGGCGTCGAACTCACGAATCAAATCATAATTCTGGTCGGATATGTGGTTGTCTTTACGGGCCCTTTCAAACAGACTCTCTAAATAGCTGAAGGAGCAGTTATAACTCTGGGTTAAGGGTGCGTCGAAGTAGTCAGCCTTCTGGTTTAACTCAAGCGTAACGGCACGGTCGTAGACCTTGTCGGTAATGGTAAAGGTCGAGTCGTCGTTATTTGCAGTGCCGACGAACCAGACGTTCTGGGGAACTAAGAATTTGCCGTACACGACGTTCTTAGGGTCGTCGGAGCGGGGAGCGGCGATCAAGTCAATCAACCACTCGGCCGCGTCAGGCATTTCCATTATTGACAGGAAATCTGCAAAGTAGTACTCGATACGCGCAAGGTTCATTTCGTCGAGTACTATAAAGTTGGCGTCCTCCCTCCATGACGCTTCGTACAAAGACGCCAAAAAGTCGGTTTCGTTAAATCTCTTTGTGAACTCGTTGAAGTAACCGATCAAATCGGCCCTGTCACGCCATGAGGGCTGAACGGACACGATTGCAGTATTGTTGTTGAAGAACTTACCCATTGCATAGGGCAGCGAGGTTTTACCTGTACCTGATATACCTTCAAGAATTACTATCTTAGAGGTGGCAAGACCTGCAAAGAAAACCCTTATCGTCTCCTCTTCATAATACAGTTTCATCTGCGAAGCGGCGAAGTTGACAAAGCGTTTAATAATCTGGGGTAACGTCAACATATCCTCGTCGTTCATATATACGACGTTGGGGTTACGTGCATACTTATCGTCAATGTTGATGAGCTTGGAGAAGCGGCTTGTAGTATCCGTTGCGACGGGCGCCTCTTCACCTGCTGCTGCGGCGGATTGGGGCATGCCGACTGCAGGCTGCTGGCCTCCACCTTCTATCTGCCCGTACTGGCCGAGCTTTAATGCAAATATCTTACTCTTTTCTTTTACTAATTCGTCAGCCTGTTCCTTGAGCCTTGCAATCTCCTCCAAAAGAATATCCTTGTCAACTTCCTTTGCGCGGAAGAAGATATAACGACGGATAAGCTGAAAGAGCCTGTAGCAGATGAAGAACAGGAATGCAATATTGGCAAGTGAGACGACGATGAAGCAAATCCAACCAAGGACGTCGAAGCCCGCAATAGCTTTGCCGAGGGCGACTATATAGCCTTCCTCGGTGACGCCGTTATGGTCAAAGCCAATGACGTCCCCTATAAAGAGCTTATAGAAGAGTATGAAAAACTCACTTATAAAATACCATACGTTTTGTAACCACTCCCAGAGGAAGCTGACGTAATATTGAGCAAAATTAGCCATTTACTCCTGTCCTTAATGTAAATTGAATTATTCTTTCATTAATGTATATCCCCTATTCTTTAGGGAAGGCTAAATTGGTGAAGCCTTATTTATAATTACTCCTCGGGTTTATCCTCGGGGGCGTCCGTGGGTTGGGGTTGAGATTGCTGAGCTTGCATTTCGGCGAGCAGTTCCTGACGGATACGCTCCCTCTCGGCGTCCTTTTCGGCCGCTTTTTCAAGCTCGGCTTCTGCGGTCTGCACCTTCTTCTCCTTTTTGATAACCAGAATAAGATTAACTACACAGTATACGACAATCAAGAGCGTGGGCAGAACTATGCAGACAAAGAAGCCCGTGGAAGAGCTCATAAACAGGAATACGTGGCCTATGCCGCTTGCCTTGCCCTGATATACGCCCACGACCTCGGAAACTAAAACGGCAGAACCATCCTGAAGTTCGTTATTATCGCCCTTAGTCACATAGGAAATTGCATTCCCATCATCGTCAGTATTTATTGAAATAATACGGTGCGTATTTAAAACGTACTGATTTTCAACTATTTGATTTGTTCTAAATGTGATAATATCGCCAACTTCAAGCTGATTTGCCTGATCTTCGCTGACGAGCTTAATTTTTATAAGGTCACCCTTTGCAAAGCCCTCTAACTTGCCTTCGGGTACGTAGTCGGGTTTTTCTGCGTCCATTGAATTGGAGGCAACGGCAACGTATGCGGAGCCGAAAATTTCTGTATACTGATTGTAGCCCTTTGCCTTGGAGCGGATAGACACAATTGCAAGGAAAGCCGCAAAGACGAGTACGATTGCAATAACCACGTCTAAAACGATATTTAAAATCTTCTTTGTCTTAGCTGTCATATTATTTATTCCTGTATAAATTTAAGGCATTATATCATACCATAAATCTATTTTATCACAATAAAATTGACAAATCAATAGCAAATAATAATTTTTTTAAAAAAATGATAATAATTTAATTAATACCGCCTGAAATCTTCAAGCGGTATTAATTAATTATTTATGTAATTAAAAATTTAAAATCTTAATTATGATTCATCTGCGGTAACAGAGAATTCAAGCTCAATAGATGCACCTGAAAGATTTGCAAAACCATTTGTAGTAACACTACTATGAGAGCCATCATAATAGATATAAATGTTAACTTCAGTTACTTTATCAGTGGAAATTCCAGCATCACCAGTAACAGCAGTTTCCGCAGTATATCCTTCTAAAGTTGAACCTGACATTGAAGGACCTGATAAAGTAACAAAACCACCATCTGTAGATTCTACTTTAGTAGTAATAAGCACTTTTATAGCTTCTACAGATTGATCCGCATCCCTGGTAAACTTAGCTTTTACTTTCAAGTCTTTAGCAGGTAAAGCACCATCAGCAACTGCAAGATAAACGGTTTTAGTAATAACATAATTACTAAATGAATCTAATGTAGAACCGCTTTTTTCTACTACAGTGCCATCATCTTCGGAAGTTCCGTTAGCAACAAACCAGTTACTATATGATGCAGCAGTTGTTGCAGATGTAACATAAGATGAACCGGTAGGAAGTGCAGCAAATGCTGCTCCTGTAGCTGCAACATCAGTCTCTGCTAAAGGCTTGCAGGGATAAACTTTAGAACTGCTTTGTGACATTGAAAAATTTACAGTACCATAATTATCTTCACTCCTAATATTCAAAAGAGTACTATTACTACTACTAATTAGTAAAAAAGTGCTCGCAGATTTTATGTCCACTGCTAAACCAGTTGCAGTAACTTTGTTATTCTGCGCAAACCAGGCAAAGGTGGAACCAGCCGACAGAGCAACAGCCGCAACTAATGCGCAAGCTGCGCCAACAATTTTTTTTGTTGCTTTCATT
>JBJFAG010000223.1:0-2328 GCA_051887795.1 Candidatus Coproplasma sp.
GCTAAGGCAAGAACGGACTTCTTCCGTTCAAAATCATTCTGCGTTACTATGTTTCACTTTAATTACTACGCAGAACTACACCCACTAAGGGCAGAATACGACCTGTACCGTATATACGCATTATATCACGTCATAACACGCTTGTCAATAGATTTACAAACATTTGTTTTGTATGATTTGCACAAAAATTATTAGTCACCCAAGCCGAGGAGATAGTCCGTAGTTACGTCAAAGAATTTGGCTATACGTTCCAGCGTTTCAAAGTCAGGCTGTCTGAAACCCGTTTCCCAACTGCTTATGCTTCTTTGGCTGACGTTTAACTCTTTTGCAAGGTCTGCCTGTGAAAGTTTCCTTTCTACCCTTAACTCTTTTAATCTTTCTTTGAATAATATCATACCTAAAGAATACCACGGATAGAGCTAAAATTATTGACTTAGCTCGGATAGAGCTATATAATATAGTAAAAATCCAAAGGAGAATGATATGAAATCTGCAATAGAACAAATGTGTTCGGGGTTGCGAGGCACTTACGAAAGTGTGCAACCTACCGATAAACAAAGCGAGATAATGAGTAAAGTCTGCGAAGCCGATACCAAGTTGACCGAAATGCTTAAGGCTGATAAAGAAGCAACAGAGCTGTACAATCAGTTCAAGAACGCTATAGATGAAGCAAACAGTGAGGAATGCAAGACTTTTTACAAAGAGGGTTTTCGTTTCGGTGTCCTTATGGGCATTGATATTTTAAACGAAAATAATTCAAAATAATTTTTTATATATGACAGAGTTGTCAGGTTTAGTATGTTATACTATCCCCACAAGGAGATTTAATTATGAGAGCTGTTATTTATGCGCGATTCAGTTCGGAGAAACAAAACGAGGCGAGTATCGAAGGTCAGCTTAGAGAGTGTATGGATTATGCCAAATTCAACGATATCGAAGTCGTAGGCAACTACATAGACAGAGCACAATCTGCAAAGACCGACCACCGCCCCGAATTTCAGCATATGATTAAGGACAGTTATAAAAACCTGTTCGATACCGTCCTTGTGTGGAAACTTGACCGCTTTGCCCGAAACCGTTACGATTCGGCATATTATAAAAACGTTCTTAAAAAGAACGGCGTCAGGGTTGTATCTATCAAAGAAAGTATATCGCAGGGTGCGGACGGCATACTGCTTGAATCGATTTTGGAAGGCTATGCGGAATACTATTCCGCTGAACTTTCCGAGAAGGTAAAGCGTGGAATGACCGAAAACGCTTTGAAAGCTAAATCTAACGGTGTGCGAGCTCCGTTCGGTTACTATGTAGACGAACAAGACCACTATCAGATAGACAAGAAAAACGCCCCTATCGTCAAAGAGATTTACGCTCTCTATCTTAGCGGTACGAGGGTAAAAGATATAGCCAAGCTGCTCACCTCCCGTGGAGTTAAAAACCGTGGTTACTCTATGAATTATAACGCCGTATTCCGTATTCTTACCAACCGCAAATATATGGGGGAATACAAGTTTGGCGACGTGGTAATTCCAAACGCCATTCCGGCACTCGTCAGTGAAAAAGATTTTAACGACGTACAGACTAAAATGAAGGTAAATAAAAAGGCACCTGCTAAGCATAGAAGTGAGGACGACTATCTTTTAACCACCAAATTATTTTGCGGTAAGTGCGGTGCAATGATGACGGGTGAAATAGGAACCAGCCATACGGCAAGGCAATACCGCTATTATCGGTGCAACCGTTCCAAACAGCATAAGTGCGACAAGAAAACCGTCAGGAAGGATTGGATAGAAGAGCTTGTTGTCGAAGAAATACTTTCACTTATCTCCAGCGATGATGCGATTGAAGAACTTGTAGAGCGTGTTTACAAAATGCAATCGGAAGAGAGCAATACCGTGAAGGTCGTGCAAAATCAGCTTAATGAAGTTGAGAGAAAACTGCGAAATTTAGCGGAGGCAATCGCACAAGGTATATTCTCGTCCACAACAAAGAAAATGCTTGACGAGTTGGAAGAGCGGAAAAGCAATCTTGAATTAGAGTTGTTTCAGACACAAATTAAGCATCCCGTCGTATCAAAGAAGGATTTGCAGTTTATGCTTTCAAACCTACGGAATGTGGATATTTCCACAAAGGAAGGCAAGCAGATGCTGATTGATACTTTTGTTAATAGTATTTACTTGTATGACGACTACTTCGTGATCACCTTTAATTACAAAGGACAGTCCAAGACGGTAACATACGAACAACTGAATAGTTCGCCTTTAACTTCAAAGGGGTCACCAAAAAAGCAGGACAGGTAAGCTTACCTGTCCTGCTTTTTTGTGATTTTGT
>JBJFAG010000224.1:0-2322 GCA_051887795.1 Candidatus Coproplasma sp.
CGGGCTTCACCGCTTTGGTTACCGCACTTTGCTTCATCGTAGCAATGTTCTTATCACCCATCGCGAAGCTCATTCCTTCATGTGCAACCGCAACCGCACTTATCTGGGTAGGCGTACTCATGATGAGCGCAGTAACTACCATCGATTGGAACGACGCTGCAGACGCTATCGTAGGCTTCATGACCTTTATCGTAATGGTTCTCGGCTACTCCATTTCCAAGGGTATCGGTATGGGTATCATTACCTTCATCATCATCAAGCTCTTCACGGGCAAGGTTAAGGATATCTCCATAGTAACCTGGGTTATCGGCGCACTCTTCGTTGCAACCTTCTTAGTAAGCTCAATGTAGTTTACTCAACTTTAAGACAACAACGCCCTCTCCGCTCGGCGGAGAGGGCGTTATAATTTTGGTTGATTAATAGAGAATGAATGTGGTAGTTTAATCGGAAATAATCCTGACAAATTAAAATTCTTTTTTTGCCTTCTTAATCTTCGCTTTTCCTGACTTCTTCATTCGTGTCAAAATTTTGTTCAGGCACGAATATAGTGCCGTCGGCGTTATATAAAGCAGGGTCGCTCTGAAGGGTTGCCACGTATTCGTTGTACTGTTGTTCGCTCAATTTTGGTATTTTGGTTTTATGGGTAGACATAATTAAAAACCTCCGCTCAAATATTATGGGCGGAGGAAATTATTTTATTCTGTTTTTATCAGGTTTAAATAACCCTTACTTTAATTACGCCTTCAATCTCGGAAATAGCCTTGGTAAGCGAGGCGGGAACCTTGCCGTCTACGTCTAAAACGCAATAAGCATAGTCGCCCTTGGATTTATCGAGCATGCTGTCAATGTTGATGCTTGCGGCTGCAATCATGGAGGTGATTGAGGCAATCATATTAGCCACGTTCTTGTGGTGTATGCATATTCTTGCAACGCCCGTCTTAGGGCCTGAAACCGAGGGATAGTTGACGCTGTTTACTATGTTTCCGTTCTCAATGTAGTCCATGAGCTGGTTAGCCGCCATTATCGCACAGTTGTCCTCTGCTTCGGGGGTGCTTGCACCGAGGTGGGGTACGCATATTGCGTTCTTAACGCCTATAATACCGTCGGTGGGGAAGTCGGTTATATACCTTGCAAGCTTGCCGCTCTCCAAAGCTTCTATAACTGCCGCCTCGTCTACGAGCTCGCCCCTTGAGTTATTGATAAGTACCGCACCGTCCTTGAGTTTAGCAAAGGTAGCCGCATTGAACATGCCCTTTGTTTCAGCGTTTAGGGGGGTGTGTACGGTTATATAATCTGCCGCTGCATACAGCTCGTCTCTCGTTGCCACAACCTTTACCGCAGGGTCAAGCCTTAATGCGTTTGCGGTGGAGAGGAAGGGGTCGCAACCGACTACGTGCATACCCAGCGCATATGCTGCGTTCGCAACGGCAATACCTATTGCACCCAGGCCTATTACGCCTAAGGTCTTACCCATAATCTCACCGCCGACGAAGTTCTTCTTGCCCTTTTCAACTACTTTGGAGAGGTTTGCACCCTCGCCCTTCAAGGTCTTTACCCAGTCGATAGACTCGGTAATCTTTCTTCCGCCAAGGAATAATTCGCATATAACCAGCTCTTTAACCGCATTTGCGTTTGCACCGGGGGTGTTGAAAACTACTATGCCCTTTTCAGCATAGTCGGCTACGGGAATGTTGTTGGTACCCGCACCTGCACGGGCAACAGCTAAAAGCTTGTCGCCCACCGCGTAGTCTGCCATTGCGGCAGAACGAACCATAATACCGTCGGGGTTAGCTACGTCCTCGCTGTAATTGCAGCCCTTGAAAATATCGTCTGCCAAGGGGGAGATAGCGTTTAACTTCAATATATCTGCCATTTATTTGTTCTCCGTTTCAAATTTCTTCATAAACTCGATGAGCGCCTGAACGCCTTCAACGGGCATTGCGTTGTAGATAGAAGCCCTCATGCCGCCAACAAGTCTGTGGCCCTTTAAGGATACGAGTCCCGCCTTCTTCGCTTCGGATACGAACTTGGCGTCAAGCTCGTCGCTGCCCGTTACGAAGGGAACGTTCATTATCGAACGGAACTGGGGTACGACGTTGTTCTTGTACAAGTCGGAACCGTCGATATAGTCGTACAACAGCTTTGCCTTGTATTCATTGACCTCCTGCATGGCCTTTACGCCGCCCTTTGCCTTAAGGTTTCTGAGTACTAAGCAGGCCATATAAATTGCGAAAGCAGGGGGAGTATTATACAGCGAACCGTTCTCGTCCTGCACCTTCCACTTGAGCATGGTGGGGCAGATCTTCAAAGGATCCTGAATGA
>JBJFAG010000225.1:0-2311 GCA_051887795.1 Candidatus Coproplasma sp.
GCGACCATTCTTATCCGTATATCAGTGTATTCAACAAAACGGTAGATATCGCAGAAAAATGGTAGATTGTTTTTTCAAACACAAAAGATAATCGATTACATAAAGGGAGAAAAGTAATGCTTATTTCGGGGAAATGCAAGAGTGTAGAATTCAACGTAACGGGGTATGAATTCCCGAACGAGAAACCCTCGAAGAAAGAATTTAATTATGAGGCAAATTGGCTGAATATAGAAATCATCTATCACGATGAAGCAATAGATACTACGTATACCGATAATTGTTTACTGACAAAAGATTTGTCTGATTTGGTAAATGTATTTCAGAGAGTAATCAACGGTGAGGAAGATTGTTATATATCAGACTTTTTTGAACCCTATCTATCCGTATGCATAACAAACGTCGACGGGAATATTATTTTCGTCTTTTCCTATGTTTACGATACGAACGATGGTAAGTGGTCTAAAATTTCAATCACTGCTAAATGGACGATGTCGGAAGCCAAAGAGAAATTAAACGAATTGAAGGATATGGAGCTGAAATATCCTGAACGCTGAATAACAATTAAACGTGAAATAAAAGCGGGCGAAGATTTTTAAAAAATCTTCGCCCGCTTTGTTATTGATAAATTGAAATTTATTACTCTGTTCTCACCAAAATAAATGAACAGTTTCCACCAGTGCATTTACCTTCCGATTCGATTATGATATAAATTGTATTATTGCTTGCAGGCACCTTGAGGTTTCCTGTAGTAGAAAAGTTGTTTTCAATTTCAAACAAATGCAGTTTATTGCCGTCATAGTCATAGTAAACTTGAAATTTTCCTTCTTTCAACGTTATATTGTAGGTTATAATCGCTTCGCTGTTACTTTTATTATTGAATTTCATTACATATGTTCCGCTAAAAGTGTCGAACGAAACGCAAGCTTCGTTTGCGGTGTTTGTCTTTACCATAAGCGTCGCACTGTAATTACTCGTGTATTTGTTTCCGCAGGCAGATACCGTAAAACACATAACTAATATCATTGTTGCAATAAGCGCACTCATATCATTGTTGCAATAAGCGCACTCAAAAATTTTTTCATAAAATTCTCCGTAAAATTACCGTTTATCCTATCACAAGCATAACACAACTAACTTTCAAAGTCAAATAAATAGCGCACTAACCTGCTTGTAAGGTATAGTGCGCTATACTTATATTCTGTTGAAAACTCCCTGTGAGAACCGCTATAAAACAGCGGTGGTTATCATATCTTTAGCATTAATCAATCGAAGTAGCCGTCACGCTTTTTGCCCATAAAGAAGAGGGCGATCGTGCCGGGACCGATGTGTGCGCCCGTGCATAAGTCGTACATAGTGATAATAACTTCCTTTGCGCCAGCCTCTTTAATCATCTCGGCGAGCTGTTCAGCCTCTTCAAGGCAGTCTGCGTGTGCAATAGCGATATGCTGATTTTCGGGGTCGATAACCCTGTCTTTGAAGAGCTCAAGAAGTTTGCTGAGTGCCTTTCTGCGTCCTCTAACGTTGCATAAAACTTCAAGCTCGCCGTTATGACTGCCCCATACTACGGGGTTAATCTTTAACATGGTACCGATTAAAGCCTTTGCGGCATTAACTCTTCCCGTGCGCTTTAAGTACTTAAGGCTGGATACGGTTACAAAGCTGTTCATATTTGCAACGTTGTCGCATGCCCATTTATAGATGCTGTCGATATCCTCGCCGTTATCCCTCTTTTCAGCGGAATAGACGGCCATTAGACCCTCGCCCAGGGAGGCGTTAAAGCTGTCTACAACCAGCAGTTTTCTCTCGGGGAACTGCTCTTTTAACCTCTCCTTAGCTGCAAGCGCCTGGTTATAGGTGCCTGAAAGCTTGGTGGTAATGACAAACAAAAGCACGTCTTTCCCCTGTTGCATAACGGGGGCAATGGCGTCAATGAACTTATCCGCATTGATAAGCGTCGTCTTAGTTTCAGCGCCCTCTCTCATTGCATCGTAAAACTTTTTAGCAATCTCGTCGGAGGGAACGCTCTCCTGATAGCATTCCATCTCCTCGCCGTTGATAGAGCAGGTGTAGGGTACGACGTGAATGTGGTGTTTTGCAATTAACTCGTCTGTAAGGTTGGCTGCTGAATCAACAAATATTTCAAAATTTTCCATAGGTAACATTCCTCGCTATAAAGAAATTAATTTCGTGTTTATTATCTGACGGCAACAATTACCGTTTCAAAAGCGTTAACCGATACCTTAACCGAATGGCGGCAATACCGCAACGGTTGGATTAAATCCGCTATAGTGTGGCAAATACCGCAACGACT
>JBJFAG010000226.1:0-9398 GCA_051887795.1 Candidatus Coproplasma sp.
TGCAAGAAAGACGATATCCTTGATTTTATACTTTTTAAAAACCTTGTTTTCGTCCTCGGTCTTTACAACCTCTGCCGTCTGAGCCTCCTCTTTTAATGCAGGCGCCGTCTGCTCTTCAACGCAGCTTTCAGAGCTTTGAATAAGCTCCTCTATATTAAGCTCTTCCTGAGTTTTTTTATTCTCTTCCGTCATGCTTTTACCTCCGTCATCACACCGTTTTGCACCCTGTATATCCTGTCTGCAATCGCCATAGTACTCTCCCTGTGCGATACTAAAATAATGCTCTTTTTGTTCTTCTGTTCCTTTAACGCCTTTAGAATTATGCCCTCGTTTATACTGTCGACGTTGCTCGTCGGCTCGTCCAAAAGTATCAGCTCGCTGCCCTTCAAAAAGGCACGGGCAAGCCCTATTCTCTGCTTTTCGCCCGCCGAGAGGTTGTCGCCCAGCGCACCCACCTGCGTCTTGTAGCCGTCGGGCAGGGTTGTTATAAAGTCGTGTACCGAGGCGAGGCGGCAGGCGCTTTCTAACTCCTCCTGCGTGGCGTCGGGTTTGGCTATTTTAAGGTTGTCCTCTATGCTCTCGTCAAACAGATAGGTACTCTGGCTGACCATAGTCACGTTGTCCAAAAGGCTGTCGGTATTAATACCGTCGATATCTGTTCCGTTATAGGAAATCTCCCCGCTATCCTTCTGCCAGAATCGCAGAAGCAGTTTTAAAAAGGTGGACTTGCCGCAGCCGCTCTCGCCGACTATGCCTATTATTTCGCCCTTCTCGGCATGCATCTTTATATCCTGCAAAACCTGCGTCTGCCCGTCGTAGGAGAAGGATAAATCGGTTACGTTTAAGTTTTCGTAATTGATATTTTTACCGTCCTTAATCTCGGTTACGGCGGGTCTTTCGGAGAGTAGATTTAACACCCTGTCACCGCTGGCAAAAGTCTGGGTTAAGTTGCCGGGCAGTGCGGAAATTGCAATTACCGGTCCGAACGATGAGAACACCGCCACTACGCCGATAATCATTTTACCGACCGTAAGAAGTTCGCAATGCACAAGCACTATGCCGACGATAAGCGTCGCTATTATGAACAGAGAAACGGTTAGCTCTGTAGCCGCACTTGCCTTGGAGGTCTCGTGCTTCATTCGCTTTGTCTCTTTCAAAAGCCTGCCGCTCCGCTCGTTTACCTGAGCTTTGCGCTCCTCCCCTGCGTTGTTTAAAACTATATCCTTAATGCCCTTTATGCTGTCTAAGAAATAGGCGTTGAACGAGGCGAACTCTCCACGGTATTTTACGCCGCTCTCCTTGAGCTTACCCGAAGAGATAAGGGGTACTACTATACCTATAGTGAGATAGCCGACTAAGGCCACTAAGGCGAGGTACCAGCTTGAAACGAAGCCCACGAACAGGAACACGGCCGTCGATACCAAAACGGCAATGCATATGGGCGAAATGGTATGGGCGTAGAATACTTCAAGCGTTTCGATATCGCTGGTTATCATAGCTATGATGCTGCCCTTTTGCTTGCTTTCAAGCTTAGCAGGGCATAAAACTCTCAACGCACCGAAGATTTTATCACGCAATACCGCCAACAGTTTAAAGGCGATAAAGTGGTTGGAATACTGCTCTAAATATCTCAGTAGACCCCTTAATATGCCGCAACCGACTGCAAGTCCTATTATCCAGCCGTAGGAAAGGGCGATAGCCTCGCCTAAAGCCTTGGCAACGCCCACCGCACCGAACACGGTTACGCCCATAGCGCAGATAAAGCCTAAACTGCCGTTAACTACTGCAAGCAGCATAATATATGCCAACGAACCGAGAAGGACTATTAAACTTGCCATTATCTTGACGCCGCTTCGGCGTAAGTTTTGCTTTTTATTTGAGTTAACCATAATAGAATATTTTACCTTTAAAATCGTAATCGCGCGAAAGACAAGGAGGGTGTGGCTTTTCGAGAGGGAGTTTACTCAGCGTAAATGACCCGAGAAAAACGCAAACCCGACACAGTATTTCACGATGAGTACGGTTTTAAACAGTATAGCCCTCCTCTAATTCTTTCTGCGTCGTAAACAGCTTTTCATAGCCGAGCCTATCCTCCATAAGAGCTTCGTGAGTGCCGCTCTCGGTTACTTCGCCGTTCTCCATAAAGTAGATATTGTCGGCAGGCACGACGTTTGCAAGGCGGTGAGAGATGACTATTACGCTCTTATCAGCCGACAACGCCTTGATGTTATCCATAATTATCTTTTCGCTCTCCACGTCGATGTTGCTCGTCGCCTCGTCAAACACGTATATATCCTTGTCCGCAACGAGGTTGACGGCCAGGGCGAGGCGCTGCTTCTGCCCGCCCGAAATGTTGTTGGCGTCCTCTGAAATGACTTTATCCAGACCGCCGTTTTCACGGATAAACTGCGCAAGGTTTACCTTTTCGAGTGCGGAATATATCTGCTCCTCGCCTGCGTATTTATTTGCAAGCATAAAGTTCTCGCGCACGGTGGCGTTGAATATATAGGTGTTGTAGCTCACCGAGCTGAGGTGGGAATAGTAGCTCTCCCTTGAGAGGTTTTCAAGGGGTGTTCCCCCTACCGTTATACTCCCCGACTTTGGGCGGAACGCTCCGACGAGCATATTGACAACCGTACTCTTTCCGCATCCGCTTTCCCCCACTATCGCCGTCATGCCCTTTTCAGGGAACACGAGAGAGACGTTCTTTAATACGTCACGCTTGCCGTCGTATGAAAAGGTAACGTTATTCAGTTCAATAGTCTTGCCGCTCACCTCTTCGGTTCCCCAGACGGGGTCGGGCATATCCAAAAGCGAAATAATCTTTTTACCTGCGCTTGCACCGTTCATAGCGACGTGGAACGCCGAACCGAACGCACGAAGGGGCAGGAAAAATTCTACCGCAACAAGGCATAAAAATAGCGCGTAGACGGGGTTAAGTCCCCAGAACGCCGCACCGCATATTGCCAATGCAATTCCCGCACCCGCACCGCCGTAGGCAACTAAATCCATTATGGTAGTGCTTGCAAGCTGCATGACGAGAACCTTCATTGTAATTTTTCGGAACTCCTCCGCACTCTCGTTCATCCTGCCGTGCTGAGCTTGGTCCGCCTTGAAGATCTTTAACTCCTTCAGGCCCTGAACACTGTCCAAAAACTTATCGCCCATAGAGGTATACTTACCCCAATACTTTGCGAAGATCCTCTTGGCGTATCTGGATACGGCCACGATAGATACGGGTATGAGGGGTACGCAGGCGAGCAGAACGAGCGCAACCCGCCAATCTATCCATACGGTTATTAAGAATAAAACGACGGGCGCAAGCATTGCATAGAAGAACTGCGGAAGATAGCTTGAGTAGTATAAATCGAGCTGTTCCACCCCCTCCATAGAAACTTGCGTAAGCCCCGCCATACTCATACCGTCGGTAGAGCGTACGCCGAGCTTTACTATCTTGTTATAGACCTGTTCGCGCAAATCCTTTTTAACCTTTCTGCCGAGATTATCCTTTATATCTCCCGTCAGCCTCGTCATTGCGTAGCGGACTGCAATTGCAATAACGGCGCATATTGCGGGGTATAAATAGGTTATCGGTTGGGCTCTATTTATCGCAAGGTAAACCGCCCAGCAGATACTTGCGGTAATTCCCACGTTGGCAATTAACCCCACCACCTGCAAGGCTACGGCTATGAATATATACTTTTTATTTTTGCCGATAAGGCGAAATAACTCTTTATCTATCATTTCCTTTTACCGAACAGTCCCCGCTTAACGTAAGGCTGGCTGTCAACCCTGCCGACGGCATAGCCCTGAGATTTGATTGCCTGAACTATTGCCTCTTTGTCAACGCCGTCCTCTGCAATAACTACCGTCTGATTTCTGGCGTGCGACGACGACACTTTTTTAACCCCTGCCACACGGCGAACGACGTCGTTAACGTGGCTTTCGCACATTCCGCAGTGCATGCCTTCCACTTGAATTTTAAGCTCTGTCATTGGTTTTACCTTCTTTCTTTAATTGTCTTTTGTATTTAATCATCTGTATAACGTGAGAGAACGCAAAGACAGGATGGGTGAAAATCATTCTCGGCCCAGAATACCTCATAACTTGCTTGATCTTCTCACGCATATCAGGTTTATAACAGTGTATCTTACAGAACGAGCAGAACTTCTTATCCGCCTTGAACGGACACTTATCTAAGCGGAAGAGTGCGTATTTGGTAAGCTCTTTACACTCCTCACACACCTCTTTCCCCTTCGTTCCGTGCTTGCCGTGACAGTACTTTTTTATCATCACGGGGATCAGCTTTTTCTCCTTGTTCCACGCCCTAAGCTTCTTATCTTCCCTGCTCATTTACCACCGTCTTAACTTTGTTAGCAATAACTAACAATATCCTTTTAAAAAACGTTAGCTTTGGCTAACATCATGCAATAAAAAACGGAGTTAATTACTAACTCCGTAAATTATTGTAACAGACAGGCTTTGTAATGTCAATTTATTTGAATAGAAAATTTAACCAAGGTTAAGTTTTATCATTTTTCACCCGTTTGTGTAAAAAGTTTTCAGTCCTTCCAGACGGACTTAGCTATTTGCTTAACCAGCTCCAGCTTTGCCCACTGCTCCTCCTCCGTCAGTTTGTTGCCTATTTCACAGGAGGCAAAGCCGCACTGGGGGCTTAAGCATAGGTTATCCAAAGGCACGTATTTTGCAGCCTCGTATATCCTCGAAATGATTCTGTCCATATTTTCAAGGTGGGGGCGTTTGGTCGTTATCAGTCCTAACACAACCTTTTTATCTTCGGATACGTACTTTAACGGCTCGAACCCGCCCGAGCGTTCGTCGTCGTATTCAAGATAGTATGCGCTTACGTTCTCTTTTCCGAAGAGTAAGGGGGCGATTTTGCCGTAGCCACCCCTGCTCGCCCACGTCGAATGATAGTTGCCGCGGCACACGTGGGTTGTAACAGTCAGATCGTCGGGCTTGCCCTCTATGGCGAGATTGTTTACGTCCAACAACAGCCTTTCGATTTCTTCAAGTCCCTTCTCGTCCGTATCGAGGACAAAAGTAGCTGACGGGTCTACGCATAATCCCCAGGTGCAATCGTCGAACTGGATATTCCGACAGCCCTCTTCATACAGCTGTTTAATAACCTTGCGATAGCCTGCCGCTATATCCTCAACGAGCTTTTCCGTATCGGGATAAAACTTAACTGTATTGGCCTTGTTTGCAGGGAACAGCATCTGTTCGAGAAATTGAGCGGGGGCGGGCATAGTCTGCTTTGCCACGGTGTTTTCATCCTCCAACGCCTTGACGAACTTATAATGCTCTACGAACGGGTGATTTTCCACCGAAAGCCTGTCGGTGAGGAAAGTATCGTCGATGAGTGCCGCCTCGTCGTGAAAGGGTATGCCCGTCTGCGTCTTTGTATGCCCCACGCCGTTAAAGCCCCACATAAAATCGAGGTGCCACGTGGCGCGGCGGAACTCGCCGTCGCAGATAACCTTATACCCCGCTGCCTTTTGTTTGGCAACTAACTCGGCAATCGCCCTATCCTCCGCCGCAGTCAGCTCTTCCCTGCTGATTTTGCCTTCCGAAAAATCCTTCCTTGCTCTCTTTAAAGATTGAGGGCGGAGAAAGCTGCCTACGTAATCGTACCTAAACGGTACACTTTTTTTATCCATAATTAAACTCCTTTTAACGTTTTCTATATCATAACACGTAAAAGGAGTTATAGGGTAATACTTATTTTTTATCTGTATTGATAACTTTTAGTTATATATCTAATCGGGATATATATTCCTTGAGATGTTCTATATATCTTTGCCCGAGCTTGCTTATCCCCCTGCTGTTTGCAGTGACGTAGCCTATTTCCATACGCTCGTCGCTCTCTAAGGGAACGGAGACTATCTCCCGCCCGTTCAAATCGGCGCTCAACACCCCCGAACAAATCGTATAGCCGTTCATACCGATAAGAAGGTTGAAGAGCGTTGCCCTGTCGGTTACTACCACGCTCTTATCGCTCTGCTCGGTACTGTGCAGCTCCTCCGAATAATAAAACGAATTGCTTACGCCCTGCTCGTAGGTAAGGCGGGGATAGTCCTTTAAATCGTCTAACGTAACCTTATCCTTTTTAGCCAAGGGATTTTTTCTCCCTACGAACACGTGCGGCTTTGCCGTAAAAAGCGGGGTAAAACGCACGTCTGCGTTCTGCATTATTCGCAATAATATTTCGCGGTTGAATTGACTGAGATATATTATTCCCAATTCGCTTCTCGCCGTTCGAACGTCCTCGATAATGTCGTTAGTCCTTGTCTCACGCAGGGTAAATTCGTATTTATTGTCCTTATACTCCTTTACAAACGCCACGAACGCATTTACGACAAAGGCGTAGTGCTGCGCCGAAACGGCAAACACACGGCGGACGGGCTTGCCCTGTTTATACTGCCGTTCCAACAGGTCCGCCTGGTCCGTAACCTGCCTTGCGTACGAAAGAAATTTTACGCCGTCCTCGGTGAGCGTAACTCCGCGGCTTGTGCGGTGGAAAATGGTTATACCCATCTCCTGCTCAAGCTCCGAAACCGATTTGGAAAGGCTGGGCTGCGATAAAAACAGGTTTTGCGCAGCTGCCCTTAAAGAGCCGCTCTCGGCTATTTCTATTATATATCTCAACTGCTGAATGGTCATAAATTCACCTTAAATAAATGCGGAGCCGTTCCCGCCTCCGCTTACTACGTTTAATAACAGTTTGACAATAATCAGTCGTTTTACGACTTTTCCACAAAATCTTTGATTAAGGCAAACAGTTCATCGGTTATAACGTGTTCCACACGGCAGGCGTTTTCTTCGGCGACGGCTTTGTCTGCACCCATCGAGACGAACAGCGCCGTTATTACCTGATGGCGTTCGTATACGGCTTCGGCCTTAACCCTGCCCTCTTTCGTCAGACAGATTTCGTTGCCTACTATGTCTACGTAACCCTTCTTTTCAAGCAGATGCACGGCGTTTGAAACGCTGGGACGGGAATAGCCCAACTCTTCCGCAATATCTATCGCCCTGACGTGCGGCCGCCTTTGCTGTAACAGCAAAATCGTCTCCAGATACATTTCTTCAGATTCGTATACCTGCATAAATCTTTCCCCGAAAAATAAAGTTCTTAATTATTATAAACCATATTTTTATGTTTGTAAAGTACACTTATACATTATCGTTATACCGCCTTTGCTAAGACAATTCAATATCAAATCATAAATATATAATATTTAAAAGCAGACCCCGTTAACGGAATCTGCTTGATTTTTTCGCTGTAATATGCAGTTTTAAATCGCTTCGGGATACGTCCCGCACCCTGATTTTTTCCGACAATATTCGTGCTTAGTAACACGACATGTTTATTATGAAATAATTATAAGGTTAACAAATCCGAGAGTTTATTTATCTTTAAGTCGGCGAGCGGGGATTTGCGGGCGTCGGAGATAGCTATTGCATAAAAACCGCCTGCTGCCGCCGCCTGTATTCCGCTTTCGGCGTCCTCCACTACCGCGCAGTCGCTCGGCCCCTCGCCCAGCATCTGCGCCGCCTTCAAAAACACCTCGGGGTCGGGCTTGGATCTGACTATATCGTTCCCGTCCGCTATCGCGTCGAAGAGGTCGATTATACCCAGCTTTTCCAAAATCAGCTTTGTGTTCTTACTCGAAGAGCCTATGGCAATTTTTTTGCCGCAGCCCTTTAAGCCGACAAGCGTATCCAAAACGTCTTTGGATAAGTCCTTCATAGACATAGTAGACAGCATTTCGCGGTACAGATTGTTTTTGTATTCGCAGAGCTTAACCTTTTCCTCTTCGGGCAATCGGCCGTCGTATCTCTCTAAGATTATGTTCAGACTCTCCATTCGGCTTACGCCGCGGAGCCTGTTGTTTATGCCTTCGTTAAATTCCACGCCGAGGGGTTCGACCGCCCTCTTCCAGGCGAGATAGTGGAATTTATCAGTTGAACAGATTACTCCGTCCAGATCGAAAATAACGTTATTATATCTTATCATCTTTAATCCTCTTGGGGTTGTAAATAATGCTCGTTCCGCGGTACTCCACCCGCCTGCCGCAACCTGCAAAGGTGGTTACCTCTTCGCCCTTAAGCTCCCCGAAAATAATCTTGTTCAGGCACTCAAGCCTGATATTTAGCAGTTCGGGTTCCGCTACGTTTGGTTCATGCCCTGAAAGCATTTTGGTTACGGGTATCTCTTTTAAGATAAAATGAAGCAGAGAATTTCTGTAATGGGTGAGCGAAGTACTGCAGGGAAGAAAGAGCCACGTGTCCTTCAGACTTACCGCATCGCCCGTAAACAGCCACTTTGTCAGGCTGTCGTGCAGGACGACGCTGCCCTTCGTATGCCCCGCTAATTTATGTACGGTAATTATTCTTCCGCCCAGATCGAACTCCTCACCATCGAACAAAGATACGACGTTTGCAGACGATTCGATGAGGTTTTCTTCAAATATTTTTCCGCCGTCCCCGAAAATCTTTCTTATATCGTCTATACGGTATCTCTTTACCGCCGTCGTGTAGTAGAGCGCAAAGTCGGCGGTATGTAGATAGACCTTTTCAAATTCAGCATTGCCGCCAGCGTGGTCGGGATGCCCGTGCGTGTTTACAACCACCAGCGGAAGCTGACAGAACGAGCGAATGACGCCAAGCAGCGAACCTATCCCCATGCCCGTATCAATGACCATTGCACGGAGATCGCCCTCTATAAGGTAGATCTTTTCGCCCATGGGTGCGGTAATCTCCGTCACTCCGAAGCCGAGGGGTTTTACGGAAAATTCTATCTTTAACATAACGTCAGATTGCAAAGGGCAACAGCGTTACAAGCCACGAGAAGAACAGAACGAGAATAAACGCAGGAATTAAATTAAGCACCCTGACCTTCTTCAATCCCGTCTGACTTGCTAGCATGTTGTAGCCGATAACCAGCGTTAACACGCCGCCTACCGACTTGAAGTTTGCTATAGCTTCGGCGGTGAGTATGGGAGAGATAAGGCTGGCTATGAAGAAGCAGATTAAGAATATTACCGCCTGGGGTGCGGCGAATACCGACACGAAATAGCCTATCTGTGCGGCGATTACCAGCACGGTGAAGAAGTCCAAAACCGACTTTGCAAGCAGTATGCTGTGGTCGCCGTCCAGCCCTTCGCTCAACGCTCCGAAAAAGCCCGTTCCCGAAAAGCAGATTATCGCCATTGAAAGGCTTAAAAGTTCAACTTTAAGCCTCATATCCTCCTGCGCCTTTTGCCTCTCCTCTTCGCCGAGAGTATCCAAAAGGGCAAGCTGTTTGCCGTTTAGCTTATTTACCGTAAAGCCTATTAGCTTCTGTATACCCGCCTCTATGCGGCACAGCTCGCCTA
>JBJFAG010000227.1:0-2276 GCA_051887795.1 Candidatus Coproplasma sp.
TATCGGGGTTAACCGCCCTTTTAACTCCGCCCGTACCCGTCACGGCACGCAGCATGTAGTTGATAAATAAATCCTTGTCACCCCTGACGTCGTCGCTTTCAAACGTAAACAGGGGGGAGCTTACGACAGCTATTACACTGCTTTGACGGCAACCGTCCGATAAGCAGATTAAGTAGTTTATTAAAAATTCGCAGATCGGGTGAGATGACAGCGGGTAGCGCCTGTCCACGTAATAGGGTATGGAGTATTCCTCAAACACCCTCTCCAAAACGGGCTGAAATGAGTTGACGTCGGGGAGCATTACGGAGATATCCCTGTACCTTACCCCCTCTTCCTGCACAGCCTTGAGTATGGCCGCCGCAAAGAAGGCACACTCGTCATCCTCGTCGACGGCTTCAACTAAATTAACCTGTCCCTTCTCAATCTCTATCGGGGTGGAAAAGTGATAGCTTTCGGGTTCGAAAACGTAGCGCCTCAACTGTTCAGCCGCAGGGCAGAGCGCGGAGGGCAACAGGGTTTTATTTACGGCAAGTCCGCATTCGTTGGCAATCCCTTCAAAATCCGCCCACGCCTCGTTGACGTATTTGCCCGTATGCTTATTCCCGCCCACGAATACACCGTACACGTTGTCGGCAGTTTGCAGGCAGGCTTTGACTACCTCTTTAACCGAAGAGGTGAACGCCTGGAAACCGAGAATAACCACGTCTGCACCGATGATTTTAGGGCTGCTTTTAATCAGGTCGGGCAGTCTTTTCAGATACGCGTTTCTGTCTATCACACCGTTATCGTCGAGATAGGCAAAATACTCCCTGTAGAGCAGCTGCAGATCGGCGAGCTTGCGGGAGAGCAGGCTGTTGTCGTCTATTATCCCGTCAAGGTCGTCGGGCGAGATACGAGAAGAATACAGAAGGGCGATAGTGTCGTAGACCTCCTGTGCCGCACCTGATGCAGAAAGACGGTTAAACAGCTTTAACCTATCCCTGTTCTTTTCGATCAACCTGCTTATAGCCATTGCGGAGCCCTGGCTGGTCAACACGTCGTCGCACCTGCCACCTTGCGCACTCAAAAAGCGTGACAGGGTATAGACCGATACGGAGAACGTACCGCCTACCTCTTCACACACCGCCCTTTCGGCAACTAAGGACAGCCTGTCCTCACACAGCACAACCAGTCTTTTGCCCTCTTTACCACCCCTTTCGGCGTGGTCTGCAACTATTTTTTTAAAGCTTTTTAAAACTGCACCGAGGTATGGTGCTATAAATAATTCTGCCATAGCTATATTATAACATAACAGTCACCATTTTTTTACTTAATTATGTACAAAAAAGATTTACAATTAAAAAAATTATATGCTATAATTTTAACTATGAAACATTTGAAGAAAATTATTGCTACGGCGTTAATTGCCGGAAGCGTTGTTACCCTTGCGGGTTGTTCGAGCGGAACGGTTTATTCCTCTACCTCGACGGCTGCAAACTGGAACGTTGCCACCTCGGCTACGGTTGAGAAGAACTCCATTGAGTTCTGGCGCAGTCACAAAGAAGTTGCCTCCTACTCCGTCGAATTTGCAGAGGGCGGCAACAGCAGCTACAAGGTTGAGTACTACACCGCCGACGAAGGTACTAAATACACCACCACCTTCTACATGGATAAAGCCGATTACGACTGGGGTTCATCTACCCTGCCTGAGGGTATAAAGATTGACTCTGCGGAGACTGCCGCACCCAAAGACCCTGTATACGTATTCGAAACCGATTATACGGTTAAGGGCAGATATCTGTTTACTGCCACGGGCGAGACGGTTGAATTTACAGATAGCGTTAAAACGGTGTGCAAGCTTCGCCTTGCCGGTGAAGGGCTTAAACCCGTCTACTCCTATCAGGAAGTTAAAAACACCGCACCCAGCACCCTTACCGCAGTCAATAAGGACGCTATGTGCGTTACGATTGACGCAACTTATGAAACCTTCTACAACAGGGATTGCACCAGTGCAGTTATCATAGTTGACGACAAGACGGAAGCCAATGAAGACAGCACTAAGACGGTTGCGCTTTCGGGTATTGTATTCGACAACTGCCAGCTCCCCTTTGCCTTAAGGTCGTTCAATTTAAGCGGTACCAAGACGTTTAATATCTGCTCACCCCAGAACGGAAATGCCCAGGCTATAACAGCTACCTGCGCTACCGCTACAGAGCTCAACAGCGAGAGCGACAAACAGGTTATCGACGCATTGGCTAACGTAACCGACGGAAACGGCAACCCCGTTAAGGACTATA
>JBJFAG010000228.1:0-2254 GCA_051887795.1 Candidatus Coproplasma sp.
TCGGCAATATTTCGGTGCCTTTTTACTACTATGCACAGTCTTACGTGGAGGTTTTGGGTATTCTTACAATCGTATCGGTATTTTTAGTTCTCGTTGCTGCGGCTATAGAAATAGCGGCGGTTAAAACGGGCAGACACGGGCTTTCCTACCTTTCCGTAGTGATAGATATACTGCTTCTGATAGTGCTTGTGGCAGGGTTTGCCGTAGCGTTATTTATGAAAGAGTCAAACATTCTGCCCAAATATTGCAGCGGCAATCCTGCCTGTTCTATCCGTTCGCTGATTATCATACCCGTTATAGTCGCAGTCGCTCTGTTGGTAATCGACGCGGTTGCGGCAGTAAAAAAATTTTTTATCGGCAAGTAACTCAAACAATTGACGTGCGGGTAACGTCAAGCCGTCCTTTTACAGCTTTATTGCTCAAGTACGGACGTAAAGTAAATACATATATTAATGAGCCGACAGAGCGTGTGCGCTCTGTCGGCTCTGCCGTTATAACAGGTTTATCGGTTCGGGTATGGTAGGCCCAAGCATAACCGACATTTGCAAAATAAAAAAACGAATATCAATAAAAGCCTTGCTATTATTCGCGTTTTCGAATATAATATAACTACTATATTGAAGGTGTGAATATGTTAAGTTTTATTTCTGCAAAAGAAGCTGCTGAAAAATGGAATATCTCGCAAAGGAGGGTTGCAATCCTCTGTTCAGAGAACCGCATTGAAGGTGCTATGATGGTTGGCAACATGTGGATAATACCCGCCAACGCCGAAAAGCCGATTGATAAACGCACGATACGATATGAAAGACAAAACGTCGTGCAACTAAAGCCGTTTGTTAAATGGGTTGGCGGCAAAAGTCAACTTTTAGATGAGCTTGAAAAAATGATACCTGCCGATGACGAAAGAGTTTTAACCAAATACGTTGAACCTATGGTTGGCGGTGGCGCATTGCTTTTTAATATTTTGTCTAAATATGATTTTGAGCAAATCTATATAAGCGATATTAACGCCGAACTGATGAACGCTTATACGGCTATTAAAAATAATATCGATGCGCTTGTAGCAAGGCTTACGGAAATGCAGTATATGTTTTTGCCAATGGACGAGAACGGGCGTAAATATTTTTATTACTCATCAAGGGATAAGTTCAACAGCCTTGAATTAAACGAAAGCAATTCAGTGGAAAAGGCTGCATTATTCATCTTTTTAAATAAAACCTGTTTTAACGGGTTGTATAGGGTAAACAAAAAAGGGCAATTTAACGTTCCTATGGGTTCATATAAAAATCCTTGTATTTGCGACGAGGACAATTTAAGAAACGTTTCAAAGGCTTTGCAAAACGTTGAAATAGTCTGCGGTGATTATACTCTTTCAAAAAGTTTTATTGATAGCCAAAGCTTTGTATATATCGATCCGCCTTACAGACCTATTTCTGAGACTTCAGGCTTTACCTCTTACAATACGGACGTTTTCGACGATAACGAACAAATAAGGCTTGCTAAGTTTATTGACGAAATAAATGAAACGGGTGCAAAAATTGTTTTAAGTAACTCCGACCCCAAAAACGTGAATGAAGAAGATACGTTTTTTGAGGAGCTTTATAGCTCGTACAGAATAAAAAAGGTTGAGGCAAGCCGTATGATAAACAGCAAGTCAGACGGCAGAGGAAAGATTACGGAATTGCTTATTTGTAATTAAAAGGGGAGAAAACAAATGAGAGGAAAAACAATTAATTTTTATTTAATAGACGGTGAGCCAACAAAGAGAATTAAATGTACACTTCAAAATTGGACCGGAATAGTATATAAGATACCAAGGTCGATGTTAGATGATTGTAAAGAAGGGAAAAGTGATATAACTGGTCATCTTAAAAATGCCGGTGTATATTTTCTGCTTGGAGAAGACTCTAAAAATGGTGAAAAGTCAATATATATAGGTCAATCGGTAGTTCGCAAAAATCACGAAGGGTTATTATGCCGAATATTGGAACATAGAAGAAATACCCAAGAGAAATATTGGAGTGATTGGAATGAGGTTATTGTTCTTACAACACAGAATAACGTCTTTGGCCCAACAGAAATCAGTTACTTAGAAAATCATTTCACTGCACTCGCAAAAGAAGCACGTCGTTATGTTGTCAAGAATGGAAATGAACCGAATCAAGGCAATATAACTGAAGAAAAGGAAAGTGAGTTATTAGAGTATATTGACTATGCAAAGATGATTATTGGCGTATTAGGGCATGTCGCATTC